>JANQFD010000100.1 GCA_028278005.1 Chlorobium sp.
ATTCACGCCGAAGCTCCCGACACATTGCTGCTTGCCGAAGCGTTCTGGATGCTCGAGGGGTACTTTGTCCGATCGCTCGGCATGCACAGGGTATATAACAGTGCCTTCATGCACATGCTGAAAAAAGAAGACAACGCCGCATACCGTTACCTGATCAAAAACACGCTGGAGTTCGATGCGGGCATTCTCAAACGCTACGTGAATTTCATGAACAACCCGGACGAGGATACAGCGGTCGAACAGTTCGGCAAGGGTGACAAATATTTCGGCGTTTGCGCAGTGATGGCTACCATGCCCGGCCTGCCTATGTTCGGTCACGGGCAGATAGAGGGATTCAGTGAAAAATACGGTATGGAATACGCACGGGCATACCTCAACGAACATCCTGACGCTGAGTTGATAAAAAGACATGAACGTGAAATATTTCCTCTTCTGAAAAAACGGGCTCTTTTTGCCGGTGTCGAGAACTTCTTCCTTTATGATGTCTATACCCCGGAAGGCAAGGTCACCGAGAATGTCTTCTGCTACTCCAACCGCCTTGGCGATGAGCGTACCCTGGTAGCATACAACAACGTCTGGGAACAAACCACCGGTCATGCCAGAATGTCCGTTGGTTTTAAAACCTCCAACGGCATTGAGCAGCGATCACTATGCGAAGGTCTCGGTCTTGGCCTTGACGATAACACGTTCGTTATTTTCAGGGATCATGTTTCGAACATGGAGTTTATCCGAAAGAGCGTTGAACTGCATGAACAGGGAATGCATCTTGTCCTCGGCGGTTACCAGTACAATATCTTCCTTGATTTCAGAGAAGTCCGCCCCTCGAAACTCATGCCTTACGACAGGCTGCACAACCACCTCAACGGCAGGGGTATTCCCTCCATCGATACGGCGGCTCTCGAAATGAGCCTCGCCCCCATACATGAGAGGATAACCGGCTTCTGCTCCCGGGGCAACCTCGACCTGCTGCTTGACGAAATCCCCGGTGAAACAAAGCAACATTCTCTCTTTGACGCATCGCTTTCGGAACTCATTGACTTTGTTGCCCGGGAGTATGCAAGACTGACGGAAAAACCGGTTACCGCTCCACATGATATCGTGAACAATGCGTCTGAAAGCTTCGACCGGGCAGGTGTGCTTTCCGACATACTCCGAAATCCCGCAACTTTGCCTGTTTTAAGCAAACAGCTCGGCATCGAAGCCGACCGCAGGGAGGGTTTTTTTGGTCGCCTGGTTCTGTTGTGGATAACTTTGGAGACAATTCAGCGGCTTTTCGAGCACAACGGCATGTTGCAACAGGGCATAATAGACGATTTGCTGCTTGCAAAACCACTGACCGGCATATTCAGTGACAATGCAAGGCTGAAAAACTCACCTGTGGAACGTCCGGTTGACCTTCTTGCCTGTCTTCTGGCAATAAAAACACCGGCAGGACCGGTTCCGAATCATGAACAGTTCCTTGCTGAAAAGCTCATGGTTTTTCTCGAGGAAAACAGCATACCACAGGCGGAAGTTCTTCTTTCGATTCAGAAAAAGCACAATAAACGCTGGTTCAGCGCTTCGCGTTTCATGCTGCTCTCTTCCTGGATCCTTGCAGTTACCATGCTGCATGAAAAATCCACGAAAAGACAGCCGCAATCCACCCTAAAAAAGGAACTGAGCAGATGGGCCGGGGCATTTGAAGCAGTCCGCAACGAGGCCTTCCTCAGCGGCTACGAAGCCGGAACGTTTTTGAAAAATGCGAATGGTAAACGGTGATTGTCAGTAAAACCGTTCATAACAAAAAACGCCCGGCAATCCCGGGCGTTTTTTGTTGTATCCGTATCGTATATCACCAGCCGTATTCAAGGTACACCCTGAACGTACCGATAATCATGAAGGCAAGTACAAGAAGCCCGAAGATTGTGAAAGCAGGGCTTTTCTGTTCTCTCGATGCACGCTTGTCCATAAACGGAACCAGAACCCAGACAAGAGCACCGATGGTGAAAATAATGATGGCAAGCAGTTCGCCCCCTTCGAATTTCAGATCCTTGAGAAGCTGGAACTGTGCCCAGAAATACCATTCAGGCTTGATGCCGTCCGGCGCGGCTGCAAGCGGATCGGCCTTGACGCCGATTTCCCATGGGAATACGAAAGCCAGATAAATCAACAGCCCGAAACCGATCAGCCAGGCAATTCCGTCTTTTGCGATAAAGTTCGGGAAAAACTTTTCATAGCCTTTGATAAGCCCGGCTTCCTTGTACCCGATCGGAGAAGAGGTACCGAGTATCTGGACCAGCATCAGATGTCCGGCAAGAAAGAGCATGACAAGTCCCGGCAGCAGGACGACGTGCATTGCAAACATACGGGTAAGTGTTTCGCCGCCAACTTCTTCTCCACCGCGAAGCAGCCGAACGATAAACTCGCCGCCCGGCGCGACTTTCGGCACTTCAGTACCGATCTGTGTGGCGAAGTAAGCAAGCTCGTTCCACGGAAGCAGGTAACCGGTAAAACCGAAACCGAGGGTGAGCACAAAAAGCACGAAACCGCTGACCCACATAAGCTCACGGGGTTTGCGGTATGCTTTCATGAAAAAGGTGCTGAACATGTGGATAAAAACCATAAGCACCATGAGGTTTGCCGACCATGCATGTACCTGGCGGATAAACCAGCCGAAAGGCACTTCGGTCTGAATGTAGACGAAACGCGCAAATGCTTCGGCTTCTGTCGGACGGTAGTAGAGAAGAAGCAGCAGTCCGGTGATGATCTGAATGGAAAAGAAGAACAGGGTCAGTCCGCCGAAATAATACCAGAAGGAGAGACGGTGTTGAGGGACTTCTTTTTTCCTGAGATAATCGATGACCGGGTTCAGAATGTGGAACCGCTCCTGCATCCAGTTTTCAACCGCCCCCATTTTACTGTCCTTGAAAGGATTCGCTTCGGCACGTACTTCTGCGGGTTTATACACTCCTGTTTTGGCCGCGCTTGTCTTGGCCGGCACAGGCTTCGCTTTGGCCGTGGCGCCGGATTTTGCAGCCGAAGGTTTGGATACCGCAGCTTGTTTATTGTTGTTTTCTTCAGCCATGTTTCGTGACTCCCTTGTTGTTCAAGTGGTTTAATTATGCTTTCGAGATTACCAGATCATCACCATCGACCCTGACGTTGTAAGGAGCCAAAGGCTGAGGCTGAGGACCCGAGATAATCTGGCCGTTGTCCTCGTATCTCGCACTGTGACAGGCGCAGTAAATGAGATCTTCATCGGCTTTCCACTGCACAAGACAGCCGAGGTGAGTACATACCGCACTCACAGCGGAGAGCTTGCCGCCTTTGTTGACGACGATAACTTTGTCCTTGTTGAACTGGAATATTTTGCCACTGTCAGGAGGGACCTCCGATGCTTTACCGACAACAACTTCGTCTTTTTCCTTTACTTCTTTCTCGGCAGGAGGTATGATGTATTTAATAACCGGATACAGTGCACCGGCAGCCACAACAGCACCGATTCCCCCGACTGTTTTCCCGAGAAAATTGCGGCGCTCGAAATCAACCCCACCGAGTGACGCGTCTCTGGATTTACCACCGGGAACCGTCCCTGAAGATTGAACCTCAGCGCCTCCCTGAAGCGAATTCAGCCTTTTCGGGCTTTTGAAATTACTGTTTTGAGCCATTACTCTCTCTCTCCTTTTTTATGACTTTCAGGTCTCCCCGAAACAAGTATATCCCAGGGCAAACCTTGTATTTAGCGTGCAATTATCCAGCGTTTCTCCCGGACACCTTAACCAACTTGCTGCTCACAACCAGTCGGGTTTCCTTGTAACCTCGCCGGCCCTGATCGGATGAGGGCTCAGAATGTTGTAAAGGGATCCAACCGAAAATGCAGAAATGGCCCATTCGCGGAGAAGCTTCACGTAAAATTGGTCGAATTTAAAAAAATTACTGCTTAAACCAATGCAGACAAGTCTTTATAAAGTTGTACCTGTCGTACATTCCCGACTTGACCCCTTCACGCCACACTCTGCAGCGAATAAATAATCTCAGCAGCGGAATCTTCAGGCGCGCAGGGCTGAGAAATTCAGATATCCCGCTGAGGCTGGTGTGACTACCGCCGTTTTGATGAAACACGATAGTGGAGTTGTAGCGCAGATAAAAGGGGCCGGAATCCAGCACCTGTTTCTGCCGGATATCTATATGAAACGTATCATGGGAAAACCTGAGGCTCCGGCTGTGTACAGGAGCGAACAAACCTCGCCTGGGG
>JANQFD010000107.1 GCA_028278005.1 Chlorobium sp.
GCACTGTTTTCCCACTCCATGAATTTCTGGATATCGTGGTTGATCGAGGATAGCACCGCCGTAAGCACGGCGACATCGTCGACAAAACCGAGAAGTGGAATGAAATCGAATATCGCGTCAAAAGGCGTGACGAAATAAACGATTGCCGTTACGGAAAGCACGATGGTCTGCCAGGGGATGGCTTTGTACTCCTTGTTGAGCCAGCTTTTGACGAGGCGTAAGAGTGCCTGGAATTTATCTGCGATTTCCTCGAACTGGGAGGATGTTTTTTGGGAGGCCGCCTTATGCAGTGCGGAATCGATGATTTGCTTTACTTTTTCAGGGTCGCGGGCGACGTTTTCCGCCTTTTTTTTCGCCCTTTCGAACGCTTTTTCCCTACCCTTCATCGCCGGTTTCTTTTTTATGCAACGCTTACTTGTTTCCTGCTTTCAGCAACTTCTGCTTTTCATCCTCGGTGAGGGACTCATAGCCGCTACGGGATATTTTGTCCAGTATGGCGTCTATCTCCGCTTCGGAAACCTGCAGGCTCTTTTCTTCCTTCTCTTTTTTATACAGTTTCGGCCCGCTCCCGTTCGTATCCTTTCCGGGGAAGGTTTTGTCAAGCCAGTCAGAGAATGAAAAGCCCTGCTGACGGAACTTGATATAGACAAATCCGACAAGCATGCCCCCTAGATGAGCGAAATGCGCGATATTGCTTCCGCTACCCATTGTCTGGTTGTTTATCCCCATAAAAAGCTCAAGAGCAGCATAACCGGCCACGAAATATTTGGCTTTTATCGGGAAAAGGAAGTAGAGAAAGATATACCGGTCCGGGAACATCATGCCGAATGCCAACAGAATACCGAATACCGCCCCGGATGCTCCGACCGTGGGGTACGGGCTGCCTATTGTCGAGATGAGGTTGATGAGAGCGGCTCCTATGCCGCAGATAAAGTAGTACGCGGTGAACTCTTTCGTGCCCCAGTAGTTTTCAATTTCGGTACCGAACAGCCAGAGGGCGAACATGTTGAACAGGATATGCGCTATGCCTCCATGCATGAACATGTAGGTGAAGAGCTGCCAGATCTGGAACGAGTACTCCCCTGAAGATGCCGCCGGCCAGAGGGGACCGTAATACATGACAAAAATGCCTAAAGGAGAGAATTGCAGTAAAAAAACCGCGATGTTGGCGAGTATGATCGTTTTTATCGCCGGGGGCATTACCTGGAATCCCCCGGGACTGTATGGTTGGTTATAGTTGTTCATTCAATGCTGTTCATCTCATGCAAAAAACGTTACCGGCAGAGCATAGTTACCTATGTGATGTAATGCAGGCGGATTCTTAATCGTTCAGGGCTGCGATTCCCGGAAGCTCCTTCCCTTCAAGGAATTCAAGGCTTGCCCCGCCTCCGGTTGAAATGTGGGTTATTCCTGAAGCAAGGCCGGCTTTCATGACGGCAGCAGCGGAATCACCCCCGCCGACAATGGATATGGTGCCTTTTGCAGTTGCGTCCGCAAGGGCCTGTGCTACAGCAATCGTGCCTTTCGCGAAAGCCTCCATTTCAAATACGCCCATCGGCCCGTTCCACACTACGGTCTTTGCCTGGAGGATCTCGCGCGAATAGGCCTCGATGGTTTGCGGACCGATATCGAGCCCCATCATGTTGTCCGGAATGCCGTCTATCATAACGGTTGATGTTTCCGCATCGGCGGAGAATTCGGTTGCAGCGACGACGTCTTGCGGCAAGAGCATCCGGATGTTGTTCTTCCGCGCTGTTTCCAGCAGGTGCGAGGCAAGTTCAACCTTGTCGTCTTCAACCAGCGATTTGCCGACGTTGTAGCCTTGTGCCTTGAAAAACGTGAAGATCATAGCTCCACCGATAAGTACCGTGTCGACTTTTCCGAAAAGGTTCTCGAGAACGTCGATCTTGCCCGAGATTTTAGCCCCGCCCAGGATCGCAAGAAAAGGGCGTTCGGGGTTGTTGAGTGCCTGGCCGAGATACTTCAGCTCTTTCTCGATAAGGTAGCCGGCAACCGAAGGCTGCACATAATGACAGATGCCCTCTGTAGAGGCATGTGCGCGATGTGCGGTCCCGAACGCATCATTAACGTAGATTTCGCCCATGGAGGCCAGCTCGCGGGCAAACTCGGGATCGTTCTTTTCCTCTTCGGGATGGAAGCGAAGGTTTTCAAGCAGCATGATCTCTCCATCCTGCAGCGCAATAGCCTGTTGCATCGGTTCGGTTCCGATGCAGTCATCCGCCATCACGACGCTTGTGTCGAGCAGCTCGGAAAGCCTTTTTGCGACGGGAGCAAGCGACAGTTCCGGAACCACTTTACCTTTCGGGCGGCCAAGGTGCGACATGAGAATAAGCCGTCCGCCGGATTCAGTGATTTGTTTTATGGAAGGCAGTGCTTCTACAATACGTTTGTCGTTCGTTATGTTCCCCTGGTCATCGAGCGGTACATTGAAGTCCACCCTCATCAATACTCTGCGGCCTTTACATGAAATATCAGACAGCGTCTTTTTTTCCATTGCTCCGAATTTATGGTTTTCGATATATGGGGTAAATATAATAATTCATTTGGCTGATTTCGGTTATGATACAAACTTACTTGCGGCTGCTGCGGTACTTTTTAACATTTTCCGCATGTTCCCGGATCGTTCTTGCGAAGTAGTGCCCCCCTTTTCCGGTTGCGACAAAGTAAAGGTATTCTGTTTCGGCAGGTTCGAGTACGGCCATGATGGACAACGCGCCGGGACTTCCTATCGGACCGGGCGGCAAGCCTTTGTACTTGTACGTATTATATGGTGAGTCGACGGCAAGGTCCCGGTAAAGAAGCCTGTCAGGTTTTCCGCCAAGAGCATACTGTACTGTCGGGTCTGCCTGAAGCTTCATGTTTTTGTTCAGCCGGTTGATATAGACCCCGGCGATAAGCGGTTTCTCCTCGTCGAGAGGGGTTTCGGCTTCCACTATGGAGGCCAGGGTCAGCAATTCAAGCTCGCTGAAGCCTTTTTCGGCAGCAATGGTTTTGAGGCTGTCAGTGAAAAATCCCCGAAAACGTCCCACAAGAAAACGGATAACCTCTGTCGGAGTACTTGCCCAGGGAAAATCATAGGTCCCCGGAAAGTAATACCCCTCGAATGAGTGCGCTCTGACCCCGAGTTCTTCGAGCAGTTTGCGGTCAGCGGTACTGCTCATGAATGAAACCGAATCGATATCGAGTTTTGAGGCGATTATTCCCGCTATCTTCTCCTGACGGAGTCCTTCGGGTATGAGAATCCTTTCTTCATCCTGAGGATGGCGGTGCAGATAGGAAAGCAGTCCGTAGTTCGACAGACCTTCAGGAATGATGTAACGGCCAGGCTTGATGTTTTTGATTTCAGGGAAGAGGGCGGCGGTTATCAATAGCGGTCGTTCATGCCGAATCCGTCCGTTTTCGTGAATTGACGCTATGATCGAGCGCAGGCTCGCACCCTTTCTTACGACGATTTTTTCATCTGGAGAACCATTGGTGTCCATGTTCCAGCCGGGGATGAAAAAAAAAGCGGCGAGAAACAGCAGAGAAGGAACTATGATGCTTGAGGCGAGAAAAAGGAAGCGGCTTGCTTTCGTGTCACGCATGAAATAATTCCGGCAGTTTATCTGGAAGAGATCGGTTGCTGTCCGTTTTTCCATTCATGCTGAAACAATCTCGTCTCTTCGATGATGCATTTGTAGATTTTTTCCAGTGCACCGGCTTTCAGCTCTGAATCAGCCTGGTTCAATACATTCTCCAGAACCTCTTTTTCCCTGGCCGGTTGCAGTACATTCTCGCCTATGCGCTGTTTGAGAGAGCTGATATTCTGAGCACAATTCAGTCTTTCGCAAAGGAGGCTCGAGAGCTTGTGGTCTATAGCATCGATCTTTTTTCTCCACTCTTCAAGCTCATGCCAGTGATTATCCTGATTAACGGTCCTGTTAGGCATATTAAAATGATTGTTCTATAGATGGAACTGTTACAGGTAAATTAAATAAATAAGGCGGATCTTTTTCGGTTTTCATTTATTCCCCGGTTTCGCCGAAAAGCGTCAACCAGTGGTTTACCTCTCGCTCACTGAGTTGTCGGCTGTGGTATTTTTCAGGGTTCTTCACGGGGTAACGTCCCGCCGTAGGTTTTTCTGCCCCCGAGAGATACGTTTCGATAAAATCATCTGAAGACATGGCTGCTGCTCCCCATGCTTTCGCATGGCTGCTGATAAAGCGATCGGAAGAAACAACGGTAAACATTCCTGCGTTTTTTCCCAGTGATTTCAGATGATCAACGATCCATTCATCCGCAGAGTATCCCGATGCGGTGAACACGCTTTCAAGGGAGCCGGTATTTCTTATTGGTCTCTGCGGATGCTGTCCGTCGTATATCACGGTGACCTTGTGACGGCTCGACTGTTGAACATTGAGAAGCCGGGCCTCAAGCTGTTCCCGCATTTCCTGCAGAGATCGCTTCGGCTTGTTCGGCAATAGCTTGTACATCAGGTTATAGCCATCAATGATAAACTCAGGGAAGTTTTGTTTCATAGATCATTGAACGGCTGCTCTTGTGTATCATTTTCCGCAATATACCCTTCACTTGTCATCATGCATGCACGGGGGAGAAATACCTCTCCGCATATATATAGTATACAATAATAAGAAAAAGTCTTACAGAGAATAAAAAATCGAGACATTCATCTGTCAGGGGACAGGCTGTGCATTACTGCATTACAATATACCGGGGAAGTTATTTTTTTGCGACGTGCTTTTTTTTACATTTAAAGTGGTGGAAAGTGGGAGAAATTGGTAGAAAGGATCTGAAATGGCTGGATTTATTGGAAAAGAGCGGCACTCAATCGACGATAAAGGGCGTCTTATGATTCCGGCACGGTTCAGGAAGTTGCTGGAAAAAGATCCGGAAAACGCCCAAAGGAGTACCTCTTTTTATGCGATGAAAGCTGTTGATGGATCATTGGAGCTTTATGAGCCGCATGTGTGGGCAGAAAAAGAAAAGAGCCTCTCCGCACTTTCCGATTTCAATCCCGATGAAAGAATGCTGAAAACCCTGATGTACGAAAGCCTTGACAGTGTTGAGATGGACCGTCAGGGTCGGATTGCTCTTCCCAGAGATTTCATGCAGCACGCTTCCATAGAAAAAGAAGTGATTATTATCGGGGCGAATAAAAAAATGATACTATGGGCTCCTGATACATTGGAGGCAATGCTCAGTGAGAACAGGCCAAGGTTTGGTGATCTGGCCGGAGACTACTTCACGTCTCGAAACAGGAACGCGAATGACGTATGAGCAGTATCACCACCCGGTGATGGTGAGTGAAACAGTCGGGTTTCTGGTGAGAGGAGCGGGTATCTATGCTGACGGGACTCTGGGCGGAGGCGGGCATTCGTTTGCAATGCTCATGGCGATGCGCAATGCCGGTATCGAAGATGATTCCCTGCTTATCGGCATAGACCAGGACCGCCATGCAATCTGCGAGGCCGAAAAGAAGCTTGAAGGTTTTGCCCGGAACACAAGACTTGTGCAGGGAAATTTCAGGGATATTGCGGCTATCGTCGGGGATATAGGAAAGCGCGAACTGCCTGGAGGGAAGGTTAGGGGTATGCTTCTGGACCTCGGTGTATCTTCATTTCAGATCGATACGCCGGAACGCGGATTCAGTTATCTTCGTTCGGGTCCGCTTGATATGAGGATGAACCCGGAAGGCGCGGTGACGGCCGCAGACATTGTCAACAGCTATGACGAGCAGTTGCTGTCGGACATTATCTACAGATACGGTGAAGAAAAAAAAAGCCGGCGGATTGCCGCGGCACTGTGTTCCTGGAGAAAAGAGCGCGGCAGGATAAGCAGCACAGGAGAGCTTGCTTCGATTGTCCGCCAGGTGGTAAGAGACCCCGGGCAGCAGATAAAATCCCTTTCAAGGGTCTTTCAGGCATTGAGGATTGTGGTAAATGATGAGTTCGGGGTGCTTGAAGAGGTATTGAAAAGCGGCTCGGAATGCCTTGATCCGCAAGGACGGCTGGCGGTGATCAGCTACCACTCGCTCGAAGACAGGGCGGTCAAGCAATGTTTCAGGCGGCTCGCAGCAGATGACTGGGGCCCGAAAGGGGTCGGGCTGCGGGAACCCCTTAAAGCGGCAGGGTTCAGGCTTGTTACACCGAAGCCGGTTGTTGCCGGCGACAATGAGCTGGCCCGGAATCCCCGTTCCAGGAGCGCAAGGTTGAGGGTTATTGAAAAGAAAGAGTGTCCCGGAGGGAAGAGTGAAGATGCACATTGAAAAACAGGCAGCTGTCGGGCAGCTTTTTTCGTTGCTCAAGGATGTCGTGCACAAAGTCCGGCCTCGAAAGCTCTCGTTTGTAGGGGCTGGAAGTCAGCAGAAAATGATAGAGGAGATGCATCCGGCCGAGTCTTTCAACCTGAATGATCCTGCAGCGGAAAAAGGGTTCGGTGATCGTGAACCCGGAAAGAGGTTCAATTTTTGGAGCCTGCTTCACTTGCGAACGTTTCCATACCTCATAGCCGTGACGATTTTTTTTGTTTTCTATATCAACAATATTCTCAGGATCAATGCGTTGTCCAGGGAGAATGAACGCTTGCGGGAAAGCATTGGCACCAGCAAAAGTATCAATGCGGCGCTTGAACTCAGGCTCGGTGAACTGCATATGATCCACAAAATATCCGGAAGGGCTGAAAAGATGGGACTGGAAGCACGGATGACCCCCGCCGTAAGAATCGGCGCGGAATGATGCAGAGCTGGAGCTATCATGGGCATGCAACAGGATAACCGTCAGCAGGAAAAAGGTGCGGGAAAGGAATTCGGATTACGTCTCAGCATCGTAGCCCTTCTGTTTGCATTAGTGGCAGGGGCTGTTCTGGTCAGACTTCTGAGCATTCAGGTTATTGATGCGCAGAAGTACAAAAACATGGCGACGAGACAGCATGAAAGAGAAGTTATAGAAGAGGCGAAAAGAGGAGGAATATTTGATCGTTTCGGGAACCCTCTTGCGGTCAGCGTCCAGAAGATATCGTTTTTCGCGGATCCTTATCTGGTTCGCAACACTCCGGTCAGAAGAAAAGGGAAAACCGATACGGTAAACAAGGCACCGGAGGTGGCGTCGATCTTCGCGCGTCATTTTGGCAAAAACAAAAGATACTATAGTCGAAAGCTGCGTAAAAAGGGGCGTTTTGTCTGGATGGAGCGTTCCGTTCCGATTGCCAGAGCCCAGGAACTTATGGATGCGGGGATCCAGGGAGTCGGTTTTGAAAAAGTGCAACAGCGCTATTATCTGAATATAGCATCACAGGTTATCGGTTTGACGGATAGCGAAAACCACGGTATCAGCGGTCTGGAAAAACGGTATCATGAAGAGCTGAAAGGACACGACGGGGTAAAGGTTTTTCAGCGTTCAGCTACAGGGGAGCGGTTTCTCGCTGCCGGAGAGGAACAGATCGATGCTCGTGAAGGATTGAGCATAGAGCTAACGATCGATGCCGATATGCAGGCCATTGTCGAGGATGAACTTCGCTCGGCCGCAAAAGAATTCAAGGCGAGAGCAGCAATCGGTATCGTTTTGGATGTTGCCACCGGAGAAATTCTTGCCATGGCAAATTATCCCCGGTTCGATATGAACAACCGGAGAAGTTATCAACAGGAGCGGTCGAGGAACCGGGCAATTACCGATGCTTTTGAGCCGGGGTCGACATTCAAGATCGTCATGGCTGCGGCGGCAACCGAAGTGCTCGAGAGGAAAGCCGGTGACATGCTTGATGCGCATAACGGCAGGTTCGTTATTTACAAGCGGACAATAAGGGACCACGAGAAGTTCGACAAGATATCGTTCCGGGATGCGATGGTTCATTCGAGCAATATTATTGCCGCCAAAACAGCCATGGAACTGGGAACGGAAACCTTTTACGAGTATGTGAAGCGTTTCGGTTTTGGTGAAAAAACCGGTATTGACATTATCGGTGAAGTTCCCGGGTTGCTTAGAAAACCGGAACACTGGGACAATACAACGCTTCCATGGCTGGGATACGGTTATGCGTTCACGGCGACACCTCTTCAGATTTTGCAGGCCTATTCCGCTTTGGCAAATGACGGGGTGATGATGCGGCCATACATTGTCAGCCGCGTGATGGATCCTGAAGGGAATGTCGTCAGGGAAATCAAGCCGGAAAAAGTTCGTGAGGTGATGAAGCCTGAAACCGCCGTGTATCTGAGGAACAACTACTTTCAGCCTATTGTGGAGGAAGGGACGGGCACCTCCGCTGCCATAGACGGGATAACAGTTGCCGGTAAAACAGGAACGGCACAGAAGCTGAAAAACGGCTCTTACCATCAACGCGCCTATGTTGCTTCATTCGTGGGATTTTATCCCGTACTGAAGCCGAGGATTGCCGCGATCGTGGTGATCGATGAGCCGAAAACAGCCTATTATGCGAGTATTGTCGCCGCACCTGTATTTTCAAGAATAGGCAGCAGAATGATCGCCTCGTCGGAATCATTGAAAGAGAAACTTGGTATGACTTCGCCGGAATTCCCCGACAGTGTGAACATTGTAACGGTTCCCGAACTCAACGGATTGAAGGGGCGCGAGGCAAAAAGACTTCTGGAGTGGACAGGACTTGCTATGGAGTATGATGGAAATTTGAAGGATGTGGTTACCCGCCAGGCAGTTGCTTCGGGCACCATGGTCGAACAAGGTGTGCCGATACAGGTTACCCTTGGGCTGCCGGTCGAAAAAGATCAGCTCAACAAGGTTGAGGTACCGTAAGGGGAGAGAAGATGATCGAGCTGGGATTATTGCTGGAAAGGCTGGAAGTAGCCGCCTCAAGAGGTCGGATAGACCCGGGACTGAAGATAGGGAAGATATCGTCCGATTCCCGACAGGTGACTGAGGGCACGTTGTTTATTGCTGTGAGAGGATATGTAACCGACGGTCACCGGTATATCGGGGATGCGGTTGCAAACGGTGCGGTGGCGGTGGTTTGCGAAACATTGCCGGATAGCACGGGTGAAAACGGGGCCTATATAGTTGTGCCGGATTCACGAAAGGCCATGGCGCACATCGCAAAGGCGTTTTATGGAGATCCTTCCGACAAGTTGCAGGTAATAGGTGTTACCGGTACCAATGGTAAAACAACCACAGCACGATTGATCGCGGCAATGCTGAACAGCTGCGGTATCAGGGCGGGGTATATCGGTACGGGACTGGCGCTTGCAGGGGATGAAGCAATACCCCTGGAGAGGACAACCCCGGAGGCTGAAGAGCTCCACCGTCTTTTTTTGTTGATGGCTGAACGGGGATGCAGGGCGGTGGTTATGGAGGTGTCCTCTCACGCGCTGGTTCTGCAGAGAACAAGCGGGATTGCATTTGCGGGGGCGGTTTTTACCAATCTGTCTCAGGATCATCTGGATTTCCATCATACCATGGAAAAGTATGCGGTTGCAAAAAAACAGCTTTTTGGTAATCTTGCCGCGGGCGGGTTTATGGTTGTCAATGCGGACGATCCCTACGGGAAGTTTATGGCGGAAAACCTGAAGGATGCAAGGCTGTATTGCTGTACCATGCGTTCCGGGAAGCCTGATTGTCCGGGTGAAGCATTCGAAGAAGTCAGGTCGACGGTACTTGAATCTTCCATGAAGGGGACACAAGTAAAGCTGGAGATAGAAGGAGAGGTCCTTGAGGTTTTTTTCGGTATTCCCGGGAGGCACAACGTCATGAACCTTATGGAAGCATTTGTGTCTGTCGTTGCCATGGGAATCACGCCTCAAAGGGTTATCATGAGTCTTTGCTCTATGCCGCAGGTTGAGGGACGAATGGAAGTTATCAGCAATGACGGGGGGGATTTGTTTGCGGTTGTTGATTATGCGCATACGCCTGACGCGCTTGATAAGGTTATCGACACGCTCAACGCACTGAAAACAGAAGGCTCCAGGCTTGTTGTTGTCTTCGGTTGCGGAGGAAATCGTGACAGAACGAAACGACCTGTCATGGGGGAGGTTGTCTCCAGAGGAGCAAACTGTGTAGTCGTTACATCCGATAATCCGCGAGACGAAGATCCTGAAACAATTATTGATCATATCGCCGAAGGGATATCGTCGCAGAACTATATGCGTTTCGTTGATCGGGCTGAAGCGGTTCGCTCGGGAGTGAATCTGCTGAAAAAAGGGGATATTCTGCTGGTTGCCGGAAAGGGCCATGAAAAATATCAGGAATTGAAGGGGGAACGGAGATATTTTTGCGACCAGGAAACAGTCAGGGAGGCATTGTATGCCAGAGAGATCAGCGTTTGAGATGAGAGCTCCTGACATGAAAACAGGCCTGGTGAGAGCCGACCTTGAAAGGGCCGGAGCGCTTTCAGGATTTGATCCTGATGATCCGGTGATTTTTCCTGAGCCCTCGGTTGTAATCGATTCAAGGAAAATAAAGGGCGGTGAAATCTTTGTCGCCCTGCAGGGAGAGCACACCGACGGTCATCATTTTGTCCGGGGTGCATTCGAGAGCGGTGCGGTATGCGCTGTTGTAAGCAGCGAGTGGTACAAAACCAGGGGACATTCTTCTCACGTTCCACAGGCCAGGTACCTTGTTGCCGACGATACGGTGAAGGCAATGCAGATGCTTGCGGAAAGTTACCGGTTGAAATTCGGTATTCCGGTTATCGGTATAGGGGGAAGCAACGGGAAGACAACAACCAAGGAAATGACCGCTTCGGTTCTGGGAAGCCGTTTCAGGACCCATATGAGTGAAGGCAACCTTAACAACCATCTCGGTGTTCCTCTGACACTTTTCGGACTTCGTGAACAACATGAGATGGCGGTTGTCGAGATGGGGATTAACCATCCGGGAGAGATGGAACTGCTTTGCGGCATTGCAGGCCCGACACACGGGCTTCTGACCAATATAGGGCACGAGCATCTTGAGTTTCTCCGTGATCTGGAAGGCGTCAAGCACGCGGAAACCGCCCTTTTCCGGTACCTGCTCGACCACGGGGGAACCGCGTTCGTCAACAGGGATGACCGGATGCTTGCAGACGCCGCGAGCGGTTTTGGCAATGCGGTTGCATACGGAACAGCACGAGAGGGCGCGAGCATATGGGCAGAGGATATCCGTTTGGACGTGGCCGGTAATACGTCATTTATCCTATGCAGCTCCAAGGGCGCTATACCGGTCACCTTGCAGTTTGCCGGCCGTCACAATGTGCTGAATGCCGTTGCTGCATCGGCAATCGGGATGCACTTCGGGCTTTCCCTGGAAGAAATCCGTGACGGGTTGGAAGGGAGCAGGCCCGGAAGAGGCTGGAAACGGCTTGAATTCCAGGATATACGGGGCCTGACCGTCATAAACGATACGTACAACGCAAATCCTGATTCCGTGCGTCATGCGCTTGATGTATTGTGTGAACTGCCCGGTTCCGGAAAACGCATAGCTGTTATAGGTGATATGTTTGAACTGGGCCGCGTGAGCAGTAAAGAGCACGAAAGGATAGGCCGCTACGCATCCTCTCTCGACCGGCTTGACGCGCTCTATACCTTCGGTGAGCAATCTGCTTTCTGCTGCAGATCGGCAGGTGACAAATGTTCGGGGCATTTCACAGACAACGACATGCTTCTCGATCTGCTGAATACGTTACTCAAGCCCGGTGATACTCTCCTGTTGAAAGGTTCAAGGGGTATGAGGATGGAACGATTCGTCGACGGGCTGATGCAATCTTATGGTCTCGAACAATAACCGGTATCTCATTTTATGCTGTATTACCTTCTGCAATAT
>JANQFD010000122.1 GCA_028278005.1 Chlorobium sp.
TGCAGGGTTGCTACAGCTTTACCGGAGCGTCTCTTCCTCCGCATCTTAAAACCGTTGCAATCCCGCTTATCGAGGATCGTTCCGGAGCAGGCGTGGCACAGCTTGGTACGGAATTGACTGAAAAACTCATCGATGCCGTTGAATCGCAAAGTTCTCTGAGCATTGAATCCGACCGTGACCGGGCGGACGGGCTGGTCGAAGCTGTGATCGTGTCTTTCAGCGATGAACCCAGTCAGATCGGCAGCGAGACGGAGCGTGCCGTTACCAATAGAATCACCGTCGTAGTTCGGGCATCGTTCAATGACCGGATAGAAAATAAGCCTTTTTTTTCCATGACGTCATTCAGCGGTTTCGAGGATTACAGTGTTGGTGATTTTGCGGCCAAGGAAGAAGCGATCACCACGACCATAGACCAGATTGTCGACGACCTGTTTAATCGTATCGTGTCAAACTGGTGAAATGAGGCAAAAAGTTGTTTGCATAACAGGAAGCACAGACGGGATAGGCAGGGCAGCCGCATTACAGTCTGCAGAGGCCGGGGCATCAGTTATTCTGCATGGCCGGAGCAGAGAGCGTCTTGAAGAAGTGAAAAAAGAGATCACTCTCTGCACAGGGAGTCCGAGGGTCAGCGTGATACAGGCTGATTTTGCATCCCTCGGTGAAGTTGCTGCAATGGCAGACTCTCTTCGTGCAGGAAATGACTCCATCGACGTGCTGATAAATAACGCCGGAGTGTATATGGATCGTCGGGAATTGACAATCGACGGTTTTGAAACAACCTTCGCCGTCAACTATCTTGCTCATTTTTACCTGACCACGCTCCTGGAACCTCTTTTGCTTAAAAGCGGAGCCCGCATTATCAATGTCAGTTCCGTCGATCATCTAAGCGCCGGTTTTGATGCCGGAAACATGCAGGGAGAGCAACTGTATACAGGCTATGGTGCCTATGCTTTCAGCAAGCTCTGCAATGTCATGTTTACTGTAGAGCATGCTGAGAGGCTTCGGGGAAAAGGCGTTACCGTCAACACTCTCGACCCCGGGGTGCTGGCAACCAAACTGCTCCATGCCGGCTGGCCGATGATCGGACAGGATCCGGTTTACGGCGGTGAGGCGTTGGTATGGCTTGCTTTTTCCGGGGAAGCTGGTACGATGAGCGGATGTTACTTTGAAAATAACCATCCGGCTTCATATTCCCCTCTTGCAGAGGAACCGCAACTGCGCTGTCAGCTCTGGAATATCAGCGAAGAAATGGTTGGGAGGATAGATACATGACTTTATCTGCTTCGAGTCCTGTCGGGATATTTGATTCAGGTATCGGAGGACTGACCGTAGTCAAGGCAATACAGTCGCTGCTGCCGTTCGAACGTATTATCTATTTCGGGGATACTGCTCGTGTTCCCTACGGTTCGAAATCGCAGGTCACCATTCGCAAATACGCATTGGAAGACACCGGCATTCTGATGAAATATCAGCCGAAGATGATTATTGTCGCCTGCAATACCGTCTCGGCTCTTGCGCTCGATGTCGTCGAGCAGGCCGGCAGGGGAGTGCCTGTACTGGGTGTTCTCGAGGCCGGTGCGGAACTGGCCGTAGAACATTCCCGTAACGGCAGGATCGGTGTCATAGGGACACGCGCGACAATGGCATCGAACGCATATCCGTTTGCCATCAATGCGATCAATCCGGAGGTTGAGGTTTTTACTTCGGCATGTCCTCTTTTTGTGCCGCTTGCCGAAGAAGGATATACCGCGCATCCTGCAGCAAGCATGATAGCAAGGGAATATCTGGAGAAACTTCTGGAGCAGGGAATAGATACACTCGTACTCGGCTGTACGCACTACCCGATACTCAAGACAATGATAGGGGAGATTGTCGGGCCGGAGATTACCATAATAGACTCTGCGGAAGCGGTCGCTCTCAAGGCCAGGGAGTTGCTGGCTGAAAACAGTCTGCTCAATGTTTCGGGCGTTTCAGCTTTTCCACACCTGCTTGTCAGTGATCTTCCCCAGAAATTCAAGGCACTGTGTGAGCTCTTTCTCGGTCAGGAGATCCCTGATGTGGAACTTATGGAGGTTTAGCATGACAAGTGAGTCAGTCGGCAGTCTTCAGTTGGCAGTCGGCAAGGGGGGGAAGGAAAATAAAAGAATGATTTCCGATACCGACGGCGACGGTGAACCCCGAGAGAAGGAACATCGGAGATCGGGGTCGGTATTGGGTTTCGGGATCGAATGTATTTCTTTACGGTAACCGGAGGTGCGCAGCAGCTTAAAAACTGTCGACTATTTCAGGACGGGACAGAGCAATGATGTAAAAGTTCTCAGCACTTCCTATACATTGAACCGGAAAACGATCACGTCACCATCCCTGACAACGTATTCCTTGCCTTCAGAGCGCATTTTCCCGGCTTCTTTCGCTTTCTGTTCCGAGCCGCAGGCAATCATGTCTTCATAGGCGATAACCTCGGCACGGATAAATCCTTTTTCGAAATCGGTGTGAATTGCACCGGCTGCCTCCGGGGCGGCCGCACCGTTTCGTATGGTCCAGGCATGTACCTCTTTTTCACCGGCGGTAAAGAATGTATGCAAGCCGAGAAGAGCATAGGCGGTTTGAATAATCCGGTCAAGTCCGGACATGGCGAGCCCGAGACTTTCCAGAAATTCCGGTCGGTCTTCTTCAGGCAGTTCGGCGATTTCAGATTCGGTCTTTGCACTGATGATGAGCATTTCTGCTCCTTCTTTAGCGGCGATTTCCGCCACCGCAGCGGTAAAACTGTTTCCTTCGGGAAGTTCGCTGTCGGAAACATTGGCGGCATAGAGAACCGGTTTGGCTGAAAGAAGGAAGAACTGTTTGCCGAGAAGCTTTTCTTCTTCGGTTTCCAGCAGTGTGCGTGCGGGTTTACCTTCTCCAAGGCCTTTGATAAGTTTTTCGGCAAGATCGGCCGCCGGCAGCAGCTCTTTTTCCTTTCTGGCGTTTTTCTTCAGCTTATCCAGCCTTTTTTCCATGCTTTCAAGGTCGGCAAGGATCAGCTCGGTTTCTATGGTGACGATATCGTCAGCAGGGTCTACCCTGCCATGAACGTGTATGACATCTGTGTCCTCGAAACATCGCACAACGTGAACAATAGCGTCGACCTCACGTATATGCGACAGGAACTGATTGCCGAGCCCCTCTCCTTTACTTGCGCCTTTAACGAGGCCTGCAATATCGACAAGCTCTATGGTGGCGGGAATGATGGTTGAGGTTTTAACGATGCAGGCAAGCTGTTCAAGCCGCTCATCCGGAACCAGTACCATGCCCACGTTGGGTTCGATTGTGCAGAACGGATAATTTTCCGCTTCAGCCTGTTTTGCTGTTATGGCATTGAAAAGAGTTGATTTTCCCACATTAGGCAATCCGACTATACCACAGCGTAAGGTCATAAAAAAACGGGATTATATGTTACACCGATTACAGAGTTGCGTGCTAAGTACTTTGAAATATGAGCACTCCAAGAAATCACTATATTTGCAAAAAGCAAAATTTTTTTATAGAATAGCAGGCTAACTTAAAATGTTGTAAACATCGCAAGCCAAGCCAGAAAAATTATCATTGCAATCGACGGACCTGCGGCTTCCGGAAAAAGCACAACCGCCCGTTTGCTTGCCGATAAGCTTGGCTACACCTATATCGACACCGGAGCAATGTACAGAGCCGTAACGCTGAAAGTGCTCGACTCCGGCATGATGGAGCGACTACATGAGTACCCGGAAGAGATCGGGGCGTTGCTTGACAACATTGCTATTGTTTTTGAGGGTGACCTGGTTATGCTTGACGGGAGGGATGTAACCGCTGCCATCAGGGAAAACAGGGTTTCCCGCCATGTGAGTTTTGTGAGCTCTTTGAAACCTGTCAGGGATATCCTCAAAGAAATCCAGAGAAATATGGGAGCCCGGCGGGGTGTGGTTATGGATGGAAGAGACATAGGGACGGTCATATTTCCCGATGCCGAGCTGAAGATTTATCTTGTGGCCGATGCTGCCCAAAGAGCGAAGCGCAGGCATGCGGAGCTGCTTCAGAAATGCAGTGACAGCAGTTCGGTTCCGTCGATCGAAGAACTTGAAGAGGAAATCCTTCGACGCGACCGGAATGATGCTGACCGTGCTCATGCGCCACTGCGCAAGCATGAGGATGCGGTTGAGGTGGACACGTCCTGTCTTACGATTGAAGAACAAGTTGAACTGGTATACGATCTTGCATTGGAAAAAACAGCCGTTTGAGCGGCTGCGTATCATTAACCATAAAAACTTTCGCTGAAATCTCTCGCAGCGCAAGTCAATATTCACAAGAGAGGAAGGAAACAATTAATGTCAGAAACGCAAACTATCGAACAAAGTCCTAAAAACCATCGTGTAAAGTTTTTCGCCAATTACGAGCCTTCGGAACTTGACCAGATGGAACAGCTCTATTCGAGCACGCTTAACGAAATTACTGAAGAAGAAATCGTTAAGGGTACCATTGTGGCGATCTCTAACAAAGATGTCACTATTGATGTAGGTTTCAAATCAGAAGGTATTGTATCGAAGCTGGAGTTCAAAGATGAAGACGAACTGAAAGTCGGCGACGAGGTTGAAGTTTATCTCGAAAACATCGAGGATAAAATGGGTCAGCTGATCCTTTCCAAAAGGAAAGCTGATGTTCTCAGAATCTGGGATAAAATCTACGATTCCATTGAAAACGATACTATCATCAACGGCAAGATTGTCAACCGTGTCAAGGGCGGCATGACCGTTTCTCTTTCAGGGGTTGAGGCGTTTCTTCCGGGATCGCAAATAGATGTCAAGCCGGTCAGGGATTTCGACGCACTGGTTGGGCAGACCATGGATTTCAGGGTCGTAAAAATCAATCCCGTCACACAAAATATCGTAGTAAGCCACAAGGTTATTCTGGAGGAAGAATACGCTGCGAAACGTGAAGAGATGCTTGCTAACATCAAGGTCGGTATGGTTCTCGAGGGGACAGTGAAAAACATTACGGACTTCGGTATTTTCGTTGATCTTGGCGGACTCGACGGCCTTGTGCATATAACCGATATTACCTGGGGAAGGATCAACCATCCTTCGGAAGTTGTCGAACTTGATCAGCCGATCAAGGTCGTTGTGGTAGGTTTTGACGAAGAAACCAAACGTGTTTCTCTTGGTATGAAGCAGCTTGAGCCTCATCCATGGGAAAACATCGAGATCAAATATCCTGTAGGTGCTAAAACAAACGGAAGGGTTGTATCCATTACGGATTACGGTGCCTTCGTCGAGATCGAGAAAGGTATAGAAGGTCTTGTTCACATTTCTGAAATGAGCTGGACACAGCATATCAAGCACCCAAGCCAGTTTGTATCTCTTGGTCAGGAAGTTGAGTGTGTGATCCTCAATATCGACAAAGAGCATACAAAGCTTTCGCTTTCCATGAAACGCGTTACCGAAGATCCCTGGATAGCGCTTTCGGAGAAATATACAGAAGGCTCCGTGCATAACGGTACGGTCAGCAACATTACGGACTTCGGTGTATTTGTCGAGTTGGAATCCGGAGTTGACGGCCTGGTGCATATTTCCGATCTTTCCTGGACCAAGAAAATCCGTCACCCGAGCGAACTGGTTAAAAAGAACCAGGAGCTTGAAGTTAAAGTGCTGAAGTTCGATGTCAATGCACGAAGGATTGCGCTCGGGCACAAGCAGATAAATCCGGATCCGTGGGATGAATTCGAACAGAAGTACGCGGTGGGGGCGGAATGCGCAGGAAAAATATCCCAGATCATCGAAAAAGGTGTCATCGTTATCCTGCCGGGAGACGTGGATGGCTTTGTTCCGGTATCGCATCTTCTTCAGGGAGGGGTAAAGGACATTCATGCCTCTTTCAAGGTAGATGACGAACTGCCGCTGCGTGTAATCGAGTTCGACAAGGAAAACAAAAGGATCATTCTTTCGGCACTCGAGTATTTCAAGGACAAGAGCAAGGAAGAGATAGAAGAGTATCTTCAGGCACATCCTAACGAAAAAAAGGAAATCGAGGACGCCAGTGCAGAGCTGGATTCTCAAGCCAAGTCCGAGAAACAGGTTGATCCGGAAGAAGAAGACAAGTGATTCTTTCTT
>JANQFD010000152.1 GCA_028278005.1 Chlorobium sp.
ACCTTTCTCGCGTTCGCTCCGATGTTTTTCATGCCGGGAATTCTCGGGAAATTTGTTTTCGTTATTCCGCTGACCATCACCCTCGCACTTTTCGTTTCCCTCATCGAAGCGTTCCTTGTTCTGCCGGCGCATGTGATGCCGGCTCTCTATACCCGGGAAGGGGAGGACCCGAAGTCTACCATGCGCAACTGGTTCGTGCCGGTACGCAACCTGTTTGAAAAGATTCTACTTTCCATGCTTCGTTTCCGATACGCGCTGGTGTTTGTCGCACTGCTCTCGTTTGGAGGGGCTCTTTTTTACGGCCTGAATTATATCAGCTACATACTGTTCCCTACGAAAGGATCCGATGCCTTCAATATATGGATCGAGGTTCCGGTCGGAAGCTCTCTCAAGGCAACCTCAGACAAAGCCGCAGAGTTTGAAAAACTCATAGAAGTGCTTCCGGAAGATGAGCTGGACGCCTATCTGACAAGAATCGGGACGCAGGCTGACATTGTGCCGATCGAGCAGGAAAATTTTGCCGAGCTTGCCGTAAAGCTGACGCCCTATGGCACAAGGGACCGGGAAGCTGATGAAATCGTCGAAGAGATCCGGGAAAAGGCGAAAGAGATAACCGGCGTCTCGCAAACAACGTTTTTCGTTGAATCGGGCGGTCCACCAGTCGGTAAGCCGGTAACCATAAGGGTTGTCGGTTCAGACGACTCTTTGAGGACGGCTTTTGCCGATTCGGTCTTCAGCTATCTCGGCACAATTCAAGGTGTTACGGACCCCGATCGGGATGACAAGGAAGGGAAGGAGCAGATAGAAATAACAATACAGCACGATCGTCTTGCCCGGCTCGGACTGTCGGTGGCTGATATTGCCAGGACGGTCAGGACTGCGTATGACGGGCAGGTTGTCACGAGTGTGCGTTACGGTGAAGAGGAAGTGGATTTCAGGGTTATGCTCCAGAAGTTTGCCAGAAGAAAACTGGAGTATCTTCAGGACCTTTCCATTCCCAACAGGAACGGCAGGTTGATTCCATTGAAAGAAGTCGCGGTTTTCGAGCAGGGCTCAGGGCCATCCATATTTCATCATTATGACGGTGAACGGTCCGTGACGATTTCCTCTGATGTCAAGCAGGACACGATCACGCCAATCGAGGTGATGAGGGATGTAGAAACGCATTTTGCGGGAACACGTGATTTTCCCGGGGTCAAGCTCGTTTTCGGCGGAGAAGCCCAGGAATCCGAGGAATCCCTCCGGGGATTGTTCGTTGCCTTTGGGGTGGCGGCTTTCGGGATATACTTCCTGCTCATTCTTCTGTTCAATTCCATCACACAGCCATTGCTTGTCATGATGTCCATACCGTTTGCCATCATCGGTGTTGTTATCACCTTTGCGTCGCATGGTGAGGTGTTCAGCTTTCTCGGACTGCTCGGTGTAGTCGGCATGGCCGGTGTCGTGGTCAATGACTCGCTTGTTCTGGTCAACTACCTCAACGAGCTTTACAAGTCCGGGAAAATACATGATATTCCCGCGCTGGTTGCAAAAGGAACTGCCGATCGGCTGCGGGCCATTCTGTTGACAACGGTGACGACTGCCGCCGGCCTTCTGCCGCTTGCTTACGGTATCGGGGGAACGGATGCCACCATGATGCCGATGGCGCTCGCGCTGGGCTGGGGGCTGCTCCTGGCAACCCCGTTGACCCTTGTACTGATCCCGTGTCTGTACATGATCGGTTTTGATGTGAGAAACCTTTTTTCAAGGATTTCGGGAAGGGATAAAAATGCGTGAATTGTACTTGGCATGTCGTTATAATACAGTACATTGTGTGCACGGAACCGGTTCAGCTGATGCACTGACAGGATGTTGCTGTATATGTTGTAATATATTATATTTGCGGTATCAAATATTGTTATGTCAAATAGGATTATGATGAGACGTATTCGTAAAAGAGCAGAAACGTTTGCTTTCAGCGTTGTTGCGTTTTCAATATTGCTCGCAGGCTGCGGCGGTGGAAACAGAAACGCGGGGATGCAGCAGCCGGTGCCGAAGCTTCCCGTAATGAAGATAGAACGCTCATCTGCAGAGGTGGAAAAGCAGTATTCGGCTCTTCTCGAAGGGATCGTTACGGTTGAGGTCAGGCCCCAGGTTGATGGAACTCTTCAGGAAATAGCTGTCGATGAGGGGGCGTTCGTGAAATCAGGTCAATTGTTGTTCGGTATCGATGACCGGGTCTACCGAGAGGAGCTGAAATCGGCTATTGCAGCGCAAAATGCGGCAAGGGCGGCTCTTGAAGTTGCCGGGATAGAAGTGGAACGGCTCAGGCCGCTCGTGAAAAACAAGGTAGTATCGAAAATACAGCTGAAGCAGGCCAGGGCGAATCACCGGTCAGCCAGGGCAAGCCTCGATCAGGCTCGGGCTGCTGTTCAGAGAGCACGCATAAACCTCGATTATACCCGAATAAAGGCGCCCGTGGACGGCTATATCGGAGATATCCCGTTCCGAATCGGCAGCCTGGTAAGCAACAACCAGGCCGAACAGTTGACAACGCTAACCGATATCAGTGAGGTACGGGCCTATTTCAGCATGAGCGAGATTGATTTCGTGCGTTTCAAACAGCAGTTTTCCGGTGCATCAATAGAAGAGAAACTTGCTTCCGTACCGCCGGTTGCCCTGCATCTTGCTGATGGCAGCCGCTATCCTTTCGAAGGCAGGCTTGACGCGGTCAGCGGTCAGTTCGACCGTTCTACGGCTTCGGTCATGTTTCGGGCGACCTTCCCCAATGCCGAAGGCACGCTGCGTTCCGGAAACACAGGAAAAATAACTATTGCGTACCGGTACGATAACGTCGTGCAGGTTCCGCAGGCGAGCACGGTTGATCTTCAGGACAGAATATTTGTGTTCAAAGTATCGGGGGACAACATTGTATCGAGAACCCCGATAACGGTTGCAGGTAAAAGCAAAGCCAACTATATCGTCAGCGACGGCGTTGAAGAAGGCGACATGATTGTCGTATCGGGATTCTCCCGCCTGCCTGACAGCACAATGATCGATCCGCAACCTCTCGAAGAAGACAGTCTCGGCCAAAATGAGCAGAAACGGTGAACACTGCAGAAAACGTGTAGACTATGTTTGAACGATTCATCAACAGACCGGTTCTTGCCACGGTAATATCGGTATTCATTTTTCTGCTTGGTTTGATCGGTATTACACAGCTTCCCCTCACCCAGTTTCCCGATATAGCGCCGCCCGCTGTACAAGTATCTGCTACCTATCCCGGAGCCGATGCGCAAACTATCGCCCGTTCGGTCGCTCCTTCACTCGAGGAGGCGATCAATGGTGTCGACGACATGACCTATATGACATCGACATCCAGCAACGACGGTTCCCTGGTGATCAACGTTTTTTTCAGGACAGGCACCGATCCGGATCAGGCGGCGGTCAATGTACAGAACCGGGTCGCAACGGCAACCAGCCAGTTGCCCGAAGAGGTGACGAGATTCGGGGTGACGACCGCCAAGACACAGAACAGCATGATCATGGTGATTACGCTGTTCAGCGACGATCCGGAAACCTATGACGCGACATTCCTGCAGAATTATGTGAAGATCAACATGCTTCCCGATATGCAGCGTGTCAACGGAGTCGGCCAGACCATGGTGTTCGGGACAAGAGACTATTCGATGCGGATCTGGATGAAGCCTGACAGGATGGCGGCCTATTCGGTAACACCCCAGGAAGTGATTGCAGCGGTGCAGAGCCAGAATGTCGAGGCTGCACCGGGGAGGTTCGGGGAGAGTTCCGGTGAAGCCCTCGAGCTGATAATCCGGTACAAGGGAAAAATGAAGGAGCCGGGTGAGTATGGCGACATTATTCTGCGCACCAATGAAGACGGTTCGGTGCTGCGGCTCAGGGACGTGGCGAGGGTCGAACTTGGCGCCTTCAGTTATGCGGTCGATGCAGACGCCAACGGCAAAGAGTCGGTAACCATGGCGATTTTCCAGGCTGCCGGTTCCAACTCCAACGATATCCAGATCGCCCTGCAGGATGTGCTCGAGAAAGCCTCGGAGTCTTTCCCCGTCGGGATCGATTACATCGTTCCCTACAGTACGAAGAAGTCGCTTGACGAGTCGATCGAGCAGGTCATTTATACCCTGCTGCAGGTTTTTGCGCTGGTCTTTCTGGTAGTGTTCATCTTCCTGCAGGATTTCCGCTCCACGCTAATTCCGGCCATTGCCGTGCCGGTTGCCATTGTCGGAACCTTTTTCTTCCTGACCCTTTTCGGTTTTTCCATCAACCTGTTGACCCTGTTCGCGCTTGTGCTCGCCATCGGCATTGTGGTCGATGATGCCATCGTTGTTGTCGAAGCGGTACATACAAGGATGGAGCAGCGGCAGCTTCCAGCAAAGGTTGCCACGCCCCAGGTTATGCGGGAGATAACCGGTGTGATTATATCCACGACGCTTGTCATTGCTTCGGTCTTTCTTCCTGTCGGTTTTCTCGGTGGTTCGATCGGGATCTTTTATCGTCAGTTTGCCTTTACGTTGGTAACGGCAATTCTGATATCGACTGTCAACGCGCTGACGCTCAGCCCGGCACTCTGTGCGTTGTTTCTTACGAAGGGCGGTGAAGGAGAGGAAAGCCTGGGCTGGTTCAAACGTCTGGAGCAGCGTTTTTTCAGAGGATTCAATGCCGGTTTTTCAGTGGTGAACGAACGCTATGTCGGCACGCTCAAGGTACTCATCCGCAAAAAATGGTTGAGCCTTGGCGGGCTTGCCGCGGTTTCCGGGCTTGCATTCTGGATGGCGGTCTCCGCGCCGACCGGCTTTATTCCCGATGAAGACAGCGGTTTCTTTATCCTCTCGGCATCGCTTACTCCCGGGGCATCGCTCGACAGGACAATGCAGACCCTCGACAAGGTCGAAGACATTCTGCAGGCAGAGGAGAGCGTTAACGATGTTATTTCGGTCGCGGGTTTCGACCTGATATCAGGAGCCAGTTCTCCTTCCACCGGTGTTGTTTTTGCCAGCCTCAAGGACCTGGAAGAACGCGGCAGGGTTAAAAATATCGGCGCTATCATGGGCGGGGTCTCGCAAAAGCTTGCATCGATCAGCGAAGGAACCTTTTTCGTCTTCCAGCCCCCTACCGTTCCCGGTTTCGGTAATGTGGGAGGGCTCGAAATGGTTTTGCAGGACCGGACATCCGGCAGCCTGCAAAAGTTCAGTGAAACGGCCTACGGTTTTATGGGAGCGCTGATGGCCCGCCCGGAAATCGCCTTTGCCTTTACCACGTTCAATACCGGCTATCCGCAATACAAGCTGGTGGTGGACGACGTGAAATCGCGCCAGCTCGGCGTTCGTGTCGATGAACTGCTCAGGGTCATGCAAGCCTATTACGGCAGTATGCAGGTATCGGATTTCAACCGGTTCGGCAAATACTACAGGGTTATTGTCCAGGCTGAACCGGAAGACCGCAGCGACACCTCTTCGCTCGAAGGAGTGTTCGTGAAAAATGCGATGGGGGAGATGGTCCCCATGAATTCGCTGGTTACCCTGAAAAAAGTCTATGGGCCACAGACAGTGGAACATTTCAACCTTTTCAACGCTTTGACCGTCAATGCCGTTGTTTCTCCGGGATATACAACCGGCCAGGCCCTCAAGGCGGCCGAAGAGGTTGCAGCTGAGGTGCTTCCTTCAGGTTTTTCCTGGGACTGGAAAGGGATGAGCCGTGAAGAGATCGAGTCGGGCAGTCAGGGGGTTTATATATTTCTGCTTTCCCTTGTGTTTGTCTATCTCTTACTTTCCGCGCAATACGAAAGTTACATCCTGCCGCTTGCGGTTATTTTAACGATCCCGACCGGTATTCTGGGCGTTTTTGCGGGGATACAACTCTTCGGCATTGAAAACAACATCTATGTGCAGGTTGCGATGATTATGCTCATAGGACTGCTTGCGAAAAACGCCATTCTGATCGTGGAGTTTGCCATTCAACGCAGGAAAGCCGGTTATTCGCTTGTTGAATCGGCACTCGAGGGTTCGAGGGTGAGGCTTCGGCCTATTCTCATGACTTCGTTCACCTTCGCTCTCGGCCTGCTGCCGCTTCTCTGGGTATCCGGGCCATCCGCCCTCGGCAACCACTCTATCGGAGCCGCAGCTGTTTCGGGGATGCTCAGCGGGACGTTTCTTGGCGTGCTGATTATTCCGGTGCT
>JANQFD010000156.1 GCA_028278005.1 Chlorobium sp.
GCGAACTGCTCAGGCTTGCGAATATGCTTCCGAATGAAAAGGTTCTCTGCGTCAACAACAACAATGGCGAGCGTTTTGAAACATATATCATCGAAGGCAGGGCCGGCTCGAGGGAAATCCAGTTGAACGGGGCCGCTGCAAGGTGCGCCCTTCCGGGCGACGGGATTATTATCATGGCTTTTGCTGAATTCGAGGATCATGAAGCCGAATCCTACAAGCCGATGATACTCATCGTAGACAAGCACAACAACCGGAAACGCCGCCATCTCGTCGGTGAAGAGGACAAGCCTCTCTAAGACATGCCGTTAGCAATCATTATCATGGCCGCCGGAAAAGGCACCAGAATGAAGTCCGATCTTGCAAAGGTACTGCATGAGGCAAACGGAAAACCTGTAATAGAATATGTCCTGGAGAAATCAAGTGCTCTCGGTCCGCAAAAAATCGTATTGATTATCGGTCACCAGGCCGAAAAGGTCAGGGAAGCCACTGAAAAATTTCCGGTTGATTGGGCAATCCAGAATCCTCAGCTCGGCACAGGCCATGCCATCATGCAGGCGGAGCAGGCACTTGGCCTGTTTCAGGGAGACATCCTTATTTTATCCGGAGACGCGCCTCTGGTGAACATCTCAACCCTCAGGCAGCTTGTTGAAAGCCATCGAACAGAAAATGCAGGAGCAACAGTACTCACGGCTGAACTCGATGACCCTGCCGGTTACGGCAGAATTATTCGCCACAACAACAGCAGCAGTGTTGCGAGGATCGTGGAACACAAAGATGCATCCCCCGGGGAGCTCATGACGCGTGAGATCAACTCAGGCGTTTATGTTTTCAGAAAAGACCTTCTGTTCAGTTCACTGAAAAAAATCACGAACAACAACGCACAGCAGGAATACTATCTGACCGATGTATTCTCGATATGTTTCGAGCAAGGAGAAAAGATCAGCGCGTTCAAAACCGCGAATGCCGATGAGATCAAGGGCATTAATACCCTGGAACAGCTCAGAGAAGCTGAAAAGCTGCTGAAGGAATCATCATAGCAGAGGTCTCTGCGTACCAGCCAGGCGCTCCCGTACAGTTGAACCGCCGGAAATATTACGCAAGAGGACTGATAGAGGACGGGGAAAAATCCTCATCGCCGTAAGGCCTGCCGGTTTTCCGGCTTCGTTCCAGAACAGCCGTGACTTCAGAAGAAAGGACTTGCAGTTCGCGTTTCTTACCCTGTAAAGAATCCAGCACCTCCGCAATCCCTTCAAGGCCTCTTTCGCAGAGGTTCAACTCATGTTCTATCTCGCTGTGAGATTCGGCTTTTTTTACCGGGTCACATTCGTCAGAACAAAGCCCGGCTTTTTTTCTGCATGCTTCAAGCTGACTACGAAGCCTGTCGAGTTCCTTTTCAAACAGCTCGGCTGCGGCTTTAATTGGCTCTTGCTCCATCTTCTTCCTGTTTTTCCCTGAAAGGATATCTGCACACCCAAAACGCTTACTGATAAAATGTACGTATTAGGTAAAAAACATTGAAACAGCCGTGGAATTGCAGCGCTGCCGTTTGATCAAAAGCAGCCCTTCGGGAAAAAGCCGCAAAATCAAAGGCACCCCAATTCAGTACTTCCTGGTCAGCAGGTAAAACAAAGGGCCGGCCATAATATAGAACGGGTAGGCATGGAACGGTATATGAATAATGGCTGAGCCGAAGATTCCCGGATCACCGGCGATTCTCCGTATTTCAAGCAGATAGTACCCGATGTATTCGATGACAATCAATCCGCACCAATACATCGCGGTGACACCTGAAATTGTTTTCAGACTTAATTTCCTTGCAACTATGGCTACAAGAGTAAGTCCGGCGGTCCACATCAGGACGGGAGTAATGTTAAGAGGGCCTATCCAGAAGTTGAAACGGTTATAAACATAGATTCCGCTCAGGGAAACCCACAGCAGAGAAACGAGAAACGCTGTAAAAACAAGTTTTTTCATACCCTTCGAACAGAGAGGAACGGTAAAATCACTTTCTGCTGCGTCTGGTCTTCTTGCCCTGGCTTCCTGCAGCCATTTTTTTCCGTGTCCGGGCTGCAAGTTCGTCAGGAGAGCTGCTTTCAATCGTTTCTTCCGATGCATCAAGCTCCCTTGACTTCATCGAATAAAATTCTATGAGATTCCCGTCAGGATCCATCACGAAAAAAGCTCTGCCTTCCCTGCGTTGAGCAGGCCTTGTGACCAGATGAACGCCCTCTGCTTCGAGATAATCTGCGGCATCATCCACTTCCGAATCCGTAGGCAGCCTGAAGCCGAAATGATCTACCCGAATATCCCGGGCTTCCGGGACACCCGGGGTTTCGGCTTTGACAAGAACAATCATATCGGAATTGACCCTCAGATAGGTAATGTTGGCACCTGCACGATACTCAACCTTGAACCCGAGCGTTCCAACGTAAAAATCTTCCGCTATTCTTACGTCATTTACCCTGAGGGTTATCTGGTTAATCCCCGTCAGCTTCATTGTTTTCATCATCCTGGGCTTTTACCTGCTCTCCCTTTTCTTCAAGGGTATAATCATATTGTTTCTGAAGAAACTGATTGATAGCCCGCTGCGCTGTTTTCTGGCGGCTCTCAAATTCAAGGCTTATTGCCACCTGCTCCGGAAAAACCTTGTCAGACTCCGATTCACTGACAGGATTACGGATCATCTCCTTGTAGGGAAGCAGTTTTTCTTCAAGCTCGGCACGCTCTTCTTCGTGTATCTCTTTTGCTTTTTTCGATATCGCTACAACCGTTTCATAGAGATTATCATGCCGCCCTCTCAGCTCGTTCAGATCAACGGGTTTAACAGACATAAGCGCATATATTTTATTATTGTGAAAGAAATTCAGAAATCGCCGCTACAACTTCATCGACCGTACGCTGCAAATCATCATTCACCAACTCCAGATCAAATTCATGTGCAAAAGAGAGTTCAAATGCCGCCCTCTCCATACGTTCCCTGAGCGCTTCGTCTTCCTCGCTTTTTCTGCCTCGGAGCCTTTTTTCGAGCTCGTCTAAACTTGGAGGTTTGAGAAAAATCAGAAGAGAACGATCCGGAAAACATTGTTTAAGGTTCAACGCCCCCTTGACATCGAGGTCAAAAAGCATGTTCTTTCCTGCATTGACCGCTTCGACCGTTTTGTCAAGCATTGTCCCGTAGAAGTTTCCGAAAAACTGCTCATATTCTATAAATCCACCGCTTTTGATCCTGTCCTCGAATTCCTTCTTCTGCAGATAATAGTAATTCTTTCCCTCCACCTCACCTTCCCTCCTCTGTCGGGTAGTGGCAGAAACTGAAAACTCAAGATTATCAATCCTCTCCAGCACAAGCTTTGCAACAGTGGATTTTCCCGTACCCGAAGGTGCCGAAAAAACGATCAGTTTACCCGGTTTCTCAGTCATGAATTACTGCATTTATTTGTCAGACACAAACGCGAGGCTGTCGAAACCGCACCAGGAAACAATGCAACAGTTGACTACTCAATATTCTGCAGCTGCTCCCGGATTTTTTCCAGCTCTTCCTTGACAAGCACTATCTTCTGGGAAATATCCGCATTCTGGGATTTGGATGCGATGGTGTTTGCTTCCCGAAGCTGCTCCTGCAGCAGGAAATTAAGCTTTCTTCCGGAACCGCTCTCACTGCTTTCAAGCTCGTCGGTAAAAAACTTGTTGTGGCTTGCAAACCTGATGCACTCCTCGGTTATATCCAGCTTGTCGGACATCAGAACAAGCTCCATTTCAAGCCTGTCCCTGCTGTATGCAATGTCTTTTCCCGCAACCATGGCTATTTTATCCGCCAGGCGTTCACGAACGGCGCCCACATTGTCATTTGAAAGCGCCTGCACTTCCCTGAGTATGGCGTTTATCGAGGCAAGCCTCTCTTTACAATCCCTTGCAAGTTCCTCCCCCTCCTGAATCCGCATTTTCTTCATTCCGTCAACTGCCTGGCGAAGCACGTCTTTCACAAAAGGCCATACCTCGTCGGTTTTTTCAAGCAGTCTGTTGTCGGAATCAAAAATTTCGGAAAACCGCAGGAGATGATCGAGGCTCAGGGGAGCGTCTATTCCAGCCTCTTTACGGACAATATCAAGCAGCTCGCTGTATGCTCTTGTTTTTTCTCTGTTGACGGAAACAGGAACATGCATCTCTTCATCGAGCTTCACCTGCAAAAACGCGGATACCTTGCCCCTCTGCAGACTTGACCTGATCAACTCTCTGGCATCAAGCTCATATGAGGAGAACTGGCGGGGAAGCTTTACGCTAATCTCGGCAAACCGGCTATTAACCGAACGGACTTCTGCAACAACATGCACACCTCCCTTCACACATTCAGCACTGCCAAAGCCGGTCATGCTTTCCAACATAGTCCTAAACGGTTAAGTTCATGCATGGTGCCGTCTTCCGGATATCGCGGAATACAGCGCACAATATGTGTTTTTCCAAAGCTTCTATTTACGCAGATCGAGGTCTGCAAGAACCTTGCGGTAACGCTCGATATCCGTCTTTTTCAGGTATGCAAGCAGACTTTTTCTTTTTCCGACAAGCTTGAGCAAGCCATGACGGGAATGTTTGTCCTTTGGATGCATTTTCAAATGCCCGGTCAGGTCACTGATACGCCTGCTGAAGAGTGCTATCTGAACTTCCGCCTGTCCCGTATTCTGCTCGGCACCACCAAATTGCTTGATAATATCCGTCTTGATTTCCTTTGTGACACTCATGTTCTGACTTTTAATGTTTTGAAGACCCGAAAACGTTTCCCCTCACGCTCCGGGGCCATCCAATAGAACCGAAAGACTTAGAATATAGCATTATTTCTGATATTGCTCGACCATTTTTTTATCTTTCTGCAGCTGCACTTGCAGCTCCTCAAACGAATCGAATTTCATTTCATCCCGCAATCTGTCCAGCAGCCGGAACGTCAACTTCTTTCCGTACAATTCCCCTTTATGGCCGAGGATATACGCTTCGATCGCCGGTTCTGTATCGGTGCCCACGGTTGGCCTTACCCCGATATTCATCATGGCCATGTATTCCTTTCCGTCAATATCGACAGATGCAATGTAAGCGCCGTATTTCGGCAACAGCTTGTCTGCACTGCCGATATCGAGATTGACGGTAGGGAATCCGATTTCTCTCCCTCTTTTCGCTCCATGCACCACCTTGCCGGAAACAAGATATGGTGCGCCGAGAAAAAGGTTGGCGTCCCTGATCCGTCCTTCATAAAGAAGACTGCGTATCCTTGTGCTTGAAAAATGCTCGGCTCGAAGCCTCACTTCATCGACAACTTCAACATCGAACCGTCTTTTTTCAGCTATACTGCACAAGGTAGAAACCCCGCCCTTGCGACCGTGGCCGAACCCATGATCATAGCCGATCACGATGTTTTTTGCCCCTATCACATCAAGCAGAACATTTTTAATAAACGATTCCGAGCTCAGGGATGCGAAAGAACGGTCGAATTTCACCACAAAAAGCAATGCCACGCCAAGGCTTTCGATCAGCGTTGCTTTTTCTTCAATCAAGGTCAGCAGTTTGAGGCGGCCGGAAGGATCACGGTTGACGACATGTCTGGGGTGAGGCTCGAATGTCACCACAACGCTTCTCAATCCAAGGGAATTCGCCGTGTCGACCATATGCCCGATTATCCGGCGATGACCGGCATGAACACCGTCGTATGATCCCACCGTAACCGATGAGGGCTCAGGGGAAAAAGCAATCTCTTCACCTGTCATGTAATCCGTAACCCGCTCATCCTGATATATGACAATACGCATGAACTGCCTTTCCCTGCTCAAAAATTGAATAACTGAACCGAGCGTCCCGACCTGCCGGGATGCTCAATAACAGTACGTTTATTAAAAACAGTCTTTTATCCTGACCACCCGTTGTTACAATTGCCGACTGACCACCTTTCCACCCCGATCTACGAAAGACAACATCGGGGTTCGCCGTCGGCGTCGGAATCGGGAATCAATCTTTTCTTTTCCCTTTTGGATTTCGACCTTTGACATTCCTCTCCCCTGTGCCCCGTTAGAAAATCGCTCAATTCAGGGAATACCACCTGTCGTCACTCCTGCATCTCTCTTTCACGCGCTTCACGCATGATACTCTCGACAGTATCCGCAACGCTGAGTGCGTCGGATACGCTGAATTCACCTATGGCAACTCTTCTCAGCTCATACAGATACCCCCCAACCCCAAGCTTTTTACCGAAATCGTGAGCCAGCACCCGCACATATGCCCCTTTGGTCACATCCATCCTGAAACGGACAAAAGGAAGATCAATCCCAAGGATTTCAAAGCTCTTGACACATATCTCGCGCGCTTTTCTTTCTGCAACATGTTCTCCCTTCCTGGCGAGCTCATAAAGCCGCTTTCCCTTATGCCAGACAGCCGAATGCATGGGAGGCTGCTGCATATGCGATCCTTCAAGAGCTGCGGCGGCCGCTCTTATATCCGAAACAGTGAGACGATCGATGCTGCAATGACCGAACTCGGGCGTTTCGGTATCATGACTTTCCGTCATCACACCGAGCTTGATGACACCTTCGTATACCTTGTCAAGTGCCTCAAGACCGCTTATTTGTTTTGTTTTTTTACCCGTGGCGAGAATAAGCAGCCCGCTGGCCCTCGGGTCGAGAGTTCCGCAGTGCCCGACTTTTCTGCGAAGGCCGGCAGATGTATAGGTATTGCGAATTTTCGCTACGACATCGAAAGATGTCCACTCAACAGGTTTATCAACCAGCAGAAAATCTCCGGCCGCATTTCCCGGCGCCTCTTTTCCCGACTCTTTCATGGACCAGCCCGGCTATTCCGAACCTCCAAGAGCCTGTTTCAACAACTGCTCTATTCGGTCGGCTTTCTCAAACATGCGGTCTTCGTAAAATTCAAGCTCCGGTATCCGGCGAAACTGGTGCCGGATTCTCTCGGAAAGAAGTTTGCGGATATATTTTGTCTCGTTCTGCAGATGGGCAATAGCTTTTTCGCGTTCTTTCTCACTCCCGATAACGGAAACATAGACTCTTGCAATACCGAGATCTGCGGTAACCTTGACCTCGACAACCGTATGAAGAGGGCCGCTTCTCGGCAGTTCCTTTTCAAAAATACCGCTCAGCTCCCTTTGCAGGAGAGACGCAACCTTGTCGGTACGAATGGACATGCTGAATATCAGTTCAAAGTTTCCGTTTCTTCTCGACAATGCGGTACGCTTCAACAATATCACCCACCTTGATATCACCGTACCCCTTGAGATTCAGACCACATTCATACCCTGCATCCACCTCCTTGACGTCATCCTTGAAACGTTTGAGTGAATCAAGTTCCCCGTCATAGACCTGCACTCCTTCCCGAAGAAGACGAACTTTTGAATCGCGGAACACTTTCCCCTCAAGCATGTAACAACCGGCGACATTGCCTACTTTCGGCACCTTGAAAACCTGGCGTATCTCAAGGGAGCCGATGCTTTCCTCGTGCAGCTCAGGCGATAACATGCCTTCCAGAGCCTGCTCGATATCCTCTATTACATGGTAGATAACACTGTAGAACCGTACGTCCAGATCCTCCTTTTCGGCAAGCTTCTTGGCATTGACGTTGGGCCTGACCCTGAAACCGATAATGATAGCATCGGATGCCGCAGCCAGCAGCACATCGGTCTCGGTTATCTGACCGACACCCTGATGAATGATCTCGACCTTTACCTCTTCGTTATGGATTTTCATCAAACCGTCGGCAAGCGCCTGAATGGAACCGTCCGTATCAGCCTTGATTATGACACTCAGCTCCTTCATCAGACCTTCCTTGATCTGGCGGGCAATGCTGTCAAGTTTCACGCGGGTGCTGCGCCTGAACTCATGTTCCCGGCGAATAATCTGACGTTTCTGTGCAACTTCCCTGGCTTCCCTGTCCGATTGCATAACCATAAATTCATCGCCTGACTGGGGAAGATCCTCGAACCCCAGCACCCTGACCGGTTGAGAAGGACCTGCTTCCCTGACTCTTTTTCCCCGTTCATCCATAAGTGCCCTGACACGCCCCATGGTATGACCCGCGACGAAAGGATCGCCGACCTCCAGAAAGCCCCTCTGAACAAGCACCGTCGACACGACCCCTTTTCCCTTGTCAAGCTCCGCCTCTACGATGATACCTCTTGCTGCAGCATCTCTCGAGAAATTTGCTTTCAGCTCTCTTATTTCCGCCTCGGTGAGTACTTTTTCCATCAGCTCATCAATACCGGTACCCTTCTTCGCTGATATTTCCTGGCACTGGTACTCCCCACCCCAATCCTCGACAAGAACACCTGCTTCGGAAAGCTGTGTTCTTATTTTTTCAGGGTTTGCATCGGGTTTGTCGATCTTGTTGATGGCAACGACAATCGGCACCTCCGCAGCTTTCGAGTGATTGATCGCCTCGATTGTCTGCGGCATAACACTGTCATCCGCAGAAACCACAAGAATAACAATATCGGTTACCTGGGCACCTCTCGCACGCATAGCCGTAAACGCTTCATGCCCCGGAGTGTCGAGAAAGGTTATTTTTCTGCCTCCCTCAACCGACACTTCGTACGCACCGATATGCTGCGTAATACCACCGGATTCACCTGCGACAACGTTACTGCTGCGGATATAGTCCAGAAGAGAGGTTTTACCATGATCGACATGCCCCATTATGGTAACCACCGGAGGCCTTATCTCCATATCTTCCTGCAGATCCTCCAGATCCTCTACTTCCGTTGCTTCAACTTCTGAAACAAAATCAGCCTCGTAATCGAATTCAAGTGCGATAAGCTCAATGGTCTCCTTGTCGAGGCGCTGGTTTATTGTCACGAATTTTCCCATGGAAAAGCAGTGCTGGATAATCTCCTTCGGTGTTATACCCATCAGGTCGGCCAGTTCATGGGCAGTGGCAAATTCGGTAACCCTTATGATACTGCGCTGCGCTTCCTTGATCGCATCCGCCGCTTCCTGCTCCTTCTCACGTTCCATTCTCCGCATTTTCCGGAACTTTTGTCTGGAACTGCCTCCTCCCGCGCTTTCATCCATCCCGGAAATGGTACTGCGGATATTCTTTTCGATAGTTTTCTCATCCAGCTCGGGTTTTTTCTTTTTCTTTCCCTTCTTCCGTTTGGAAGCACCGGAATCTTCTCCCTTGCTCTGCGTTTCCCCCTGTTCTTTCTTCAGCTCTTTTTTCTTTGAAAAGTCTTTTTCTTCGCCTCCCTGCTCCTCATCTTTCGGAGTGATCTCGAACTCGTCTTTCAGCTCGTCAGCCTGCTCCCTGAAACGCTTTTTGCGTTTGTTCTTTTTCTTCTTGTCATCGCCTCCGATCCCTGATGGAGCTTCTACGTCAATTGTCCCGAAAACAGTAAGGCCACCGATTTTCTGAGGGCTGTCGAAAGATACCGGCTGCTCTTCCAGACTGTTTTCTTCAACCGGCTGCGGAACATTTTCAACTGCCGGCCGGTCATCCTGCTCGACAGACAAGACCTGGACATCAGGCTCCGGTTGTATTTCCGCTGCAGGAGTTTCCGTAAACGGTTCTTCCTCTTCCGGATCGGGGTCCGTCACATGTTCCGGAATAACAATCTCATGCTGGGCTTCGGTTTTTGCCTGAACCGCCGCTCTCTCCGGACGGCCGCTGATTATATCCTTCAGTTGCTGCTCCTTCTCATAGGTTTTTCTCGACTGTTCCTCGAGACGTGACAAACGCAGCTGCTTTTCCTCCCGAATCTTGCGGGTCTCGTCAACCAGCTTCTTCTCATCGCTGAATTCATCCAGGATCAAGTCACGCATAGGCCCCTTGACCATAGAAGATGTCGAAGCCACCTTCCCCCCGGCCTCCTTGACAAATTGCAGCACCTCCTGCGGGCTCACCTGCAATTCCCTTGCAATGTCGCTTATACGATACTTCATCTCCTTTCCCTCAGGGGACATACAACCTCCTCTGTCTTTGGTAACTGATTACCCTCATAGCTGATTTTCGTTCAATTCCGATCCGGCACCCGGTTCACTCTCATTGTGCGAGCCGTCATCATCTTCATCAATAATTTCCTGAAGGTCCGCATCATTAAATTGATCCTTAACTGTTTTGTATATGTTCTCGGCTATCTTTTTCCAGTAGCGCATCTCATCTTCGCTGAGCTTTCTTTCCTTCTGTTTGAACGCTGTTTTCCTGCCCCTGCTGAATACAGCCGATTCGTCCCCTTTCGAGGGTCCTACCAGAGCCTCCTCAATTTTTTCAACGCCCGCCTTCAGCACCTTCTTCGCAGTATCGAGACTGTTGTCGAGAAGCTGATAAATCATGTCATCGCCAAACTCCTCGCGAAACTCGATAATATCGATATCGTTCGGGTCCTCCATTGACTTGTCTATGACATCCCTGTATACATCTACCTCATAGCCGGTAAGCCGTTCGGCAAGATGTATGTTGTTTCCGTTTTTCCCTATTGCATACTTGATCTGCTCAGGCTTGAGCATCACTCTCGCCTTGCGTGTTTTCATATCCGCATGGACCGTCATGGGGTCTATCTTGGCAGGCTGGAGTGCCCTTGCTATAAATATCTGAGGATCATCGGTATAATAAATGACATCGATATTTTCGTTGTTCAGCTCCTTGACAATGCTCTGAATACGTTTGCCTCTGTAGCCCACACTCGCCCCGACCGGGTCAATACGCGAACTTGTCGATTCAACCGCAACCTTTGCCCTTTCACCGGGAACCCTTGCAATACCCTTGATAACGATAAGGCCGTCGAGGATTTCAGGGACTTCACTTTCAAACAGTTTGTAGAGGAAACGGTCGTCGATCCTTGAAACGATAACCTTCATGCCGCCATCGGGCTTCTCCTTCTCGACAATGGTCCCGTCCTCCTGCCTCACCTTCGCTTTCTCCCTCTCGATACGCTTGACATACAGCTTCATCCTCGGTGTTCGCCTCGGATTATCCTTTTTCATCATTTCTGTTTTCGGGAGAACAAGCTCAACGCGGTGATCCTTTGAGGTGTTGTAAGTAAAAATAACCTCATTCGGACGAACCTGATATACCTCTCCGGCTACAACTTCGCCCACTTTTTCAAGACACTCCTCATACACAACCTGCCGTTCAAGATCCCTCACTTTTTTCTGGACAGACTGCTTGATAATCTGTATGGATTTTCTTGTCAGATAATCCTCAAGCTTGATGGGCCCTTCTTCATAGTAATCCCCGAGTTCAAGGGATTCATCTATGCCGCTGACTTCATCAATGCTTATCTCGATAGAAGGCAGATCGACCTCATCAACTATTTTCTTCAAAATGTATACTTCAAAATCGCCGCGCTCGGGATTGATAAATATATTTGCCTCTACTTCCGGGTCATAGTCCTTGCGCAACTGTTTCTGTATTATGTCCTTCAGCAGATCGGCGATATCCATCTTTACAGCCGCACTTTCCGTACGTTTGTCCAGGAAAACTTTCGACTGTTCGATCTCGCCAAAAGCATTTGCGATCAGCGCTTTTCGATCCTGCTTTTCCTCTCTTACCTGCTTTCTTGCCATCTCTCCGCCATTCTTTTTTTTAAAGAGAATTCTACTTTTTCACGTTCCTCTTCAGAACTCGATTTCCACAACCGCCTTCTTGATCCGGTCGAGGTTCAGTGACAAGCGCGTACCTGTCCCCTGCCTCCTGTTCCTGCCCTTCCCGGAAGGCTCAAGAACAATAAAAGGAACATCTGTCCCGGTCATTTCCGTCCGTTCAAGCCTGCCGGTAACTTCTTTGACAACATTGTCTTCTCCGGCGTATTGTACACGGAGAAGACGCCCGGTATGTCGGATGTATTGCCTTTCATGCTGTATCGGTTCTCCTATGCCGGGGGAGGAAACTGTCAGTTCACAATCATCGCCGACAAGGTCCCTGATTTCAGCACTTCTTCCGATGGCATCTCTCAGCCATCGATTAACAGACATGCAACGGGCTATCGATATTCCGGCATCAGTTTCTGCCAGCACCTCTATCTTTCCTGCAGAACCGCTGCCTTTCAGAAGAACATCAACAAGAAATACCTCCGGCTCGCCCGAAGCGCCCGTCTCATCCGAGTACTCTGCAAGAGCATCACGAAAAAACGGCACCAATTTTTCTTTTATCACTTCAGCAGCAATTTATACCAGAAAAACAAAAAAGTGGGAGTAACCCACTTTCACGAATAAATCCCTTTCTCCTCCCCGCACATGTTATAGCAATGTATGAAAAAGGTCGATATAGTTCAAATGAGATGATCATCTCATTCTAAGAACGTTCATCATTCGTGTTTATATGCGAATCGATCACCTCGAATTCGGTTTCTTCCGCAATACCTGACGAAGGAGCACGATCACTCCTGTTCCCGCCAAAGGAGTGAAAAGGCCATTTCTGCATCAACAGACGGTTCGCGAGAAAACGGATCACCGCCCTGATCAGGAGAAAAATAACTATGACGAATAACAGAATTCTTAACATCCCGTATCGTGATGATTGTTGATGATCGACGCACCGGTAGTAACAAACTGCAAGGCCGTATTGTTCCCTATGCGTCAC
>JANQFD010000164.1 GCA_028278005.1 Chlorobium sp.
TCAGCGATACCTTGCTTCAATGGAAGGCGCCGCACTAAGCGGCAGACAGGCAGCGGAAAAACTGCACGCCAGGACCGGCAAGTAGCAGGGAGATCCTCATTGAGTATCCGCAGGAGCGTCTTCAGGTTATCAACTTGTTACTCGTAACTCGTTACTCGTCACTATTCATGGACACTCCCCTGCTCATCATCTTCACCCGAAATCCGGTCAAGGGAAAAGTTAAAACGCGTCTTGCTGCATCGATCGGCGACGATTCCGCTTTACGCATCTATAACAAGCTCCGTGAACATACCCGCACGGTCGCTCTCGAGAGCGATGCACACCTTGCGGTATATTATGCCGATCATGTACCCGATAGCGACATATTTCTCTGTAACGGCACCAGAAGCTTCCTGCAGAATGGGGAGGATCTCGGAACAAGAATGCTCAACGCATTCAGGCAGGGTTTTTCGGACCACTACCTGCGCATAGCTCTCATCGGAACAGACTGCCCTGAACTTACCGGAAACCTGCTCCACCATGCTTTCGAACTTTTAAAGCAGCACGGTGCAGTTATCGGACCGGCAAGGGATGGCGGATATTATCTTATAGGAATGCGACGTCTCATTCCGGAACTGTTCATCAACCGGAAATGGAGCACTCCCCATGTCTACCGCGAAGCCATGGACACATTCAGACATAATGAGGTTGATTGTGCTGTACTCCGGCAGCTTTCTGACATCGACACAGCCGATGACCTCGGTAATTTCAATCCGGATCAATTGTGAACCTGAGCATCATCATACCCACCTATAATGAAGAGACATGCATTGCAGATACGCTCTCTGTGATTTGCAATGCCGCCCGGCACAGAAAAGACACGGAAATCATAATCAGTGATTCAGGGGAGGATAACACTCTGGCAGTGGCCGCCGGGTTCCCGGTCAAAACATGTCGTTCTCCGAAAGGCCGCGCGGTCCAGATGAACAGAGGTGCCGAAGTGGCAAGCGGCCGAATACTCTGTTTTCTCCATGCCGACACATTGCCCCCTGAAGGATTCATCGGCGACATTATCAGTGCAGTCGAACAAGGCAGTGAGGCCGGCTGTTTTCAATTGACTTTTGACGATCCCCACTGGCTGATGCAGACCTATGGCTGGTTCACACGATTTCCCTTATCGGTTTGCAGAGGGGGCGACCAGGCTCTCTTCACCACCCGTCAGCTTTTTAAACGGATTGGAGGCTTCAACGAGGGACTCCGTGTGATGGAAGACATTGAGATCCTTGAACGTATAAACAAACACACTTCTTTCAGGATACTTGACGGTGTGGCGGTAACTTCCGCGAGAAAGTACCATATAAACGGAAGAGTCAGGCTGCAGATTCTTTTCGGTATCGTTCATCTGCTTTACACTCTTGGATTCGACCAGGATATTATTGCCGATTACTACAGCCGCAACATCGATTGAACATCTCCGTTTCAGGCACATTTATCGAGCAGTTTTGCCGGGTGTTTCAGCACATGTTCAACAGCAGCCTGTCTATAATAATGAGTACCTCTAAAAGGATTGCCGTCCATGAAGAAGCAGCTTCGTTATGGACGGCAATCGCTCAATTTCGGGACAATAATCTCTTGGAACAGATGGTGATTGATTATTTATTATATTGTTACCTGAGTATCTCTCAACTGTAACGAGCTTGGATCAGAACCTGTTCATTTGCATACAAACACCAACATCATGGCAGAAGAAATAAAAAACACCCCGGGCAAAACGGCCGCCGAAGCAAAGAACACATCAGAGCCCTCAGCTTCGCGCAGCAGCAATGCGGACTTCCCTTCCCTGTTTGAAAACATCGGGTTTATTATCGATTCATCAATAGAGTCGATTACAGGGATGATCAATTCTGCAAATACGGTTACAAAACAGGTCTCCGAAAACATCTCGTTAGCCGCCAACTCCGATGCAGTAAAGACAATCACTGATAATATCGGTTCTCTTTCCCAGAACGTCATTCAGGGAGTCAACGACACCCTGAACTCGGAACAACTGAAAAAAACGTTCGATGACCTTGGAAAACTTGCATCAACCGTCATTGACAGTGCAGGTTCTGTGGCACGTTCTGAACAAACACAGAATCTCTTCAACACTATCAGCACCGGCCTGAACCAATTGCTGCAAAGCGTTGTTAGTCCTATACAATCCGGAGCAGCCGGTATGCAATCAAAAAAAGCGATAGAGATTCCTTTCTGCCACAAAACCCCGGGTGAAATAGCATCTTCCGGTCAAGAACCTGAAAAGCATGTCACTCCGGATACAAAGCCGGCCCAACAGAAAAAAGAACCTGAAGCCGTCAAAGCTGCTTCCCCGAAAAATGAGCCGTTAAGAGAAGGCGGCTCAACAGCAAAGCAGGAAAGCGAACAGAACAGTCCGGAAAGAAAAAAGGCCGATCCATCGAGGAAAGGCACCATTCCTCGTCAGGGGAAGCGCGACAACTGAGAGACAACCGTGCGGGAAAGTAAATGTAGTAGTTCTGCATAAGTAAATGGTATATTCCCCCACTTTTCCCCATAAGAAAGAATATATTTGTGTTAAGCTCATATAACGAGAAAAAAGCCCTCTCAAAAGAAGAAGGCCCAGGAAAGCAATTCAGGGTTCTCATTGCGGACGATGATCAATCCACAAGAATTTTTTTAACGCATTTCCTGAAAAAAATGGGCTATTTCATCATCGAGGCTGTCGATGGTGAAGAATGTGTTTCGATTCTCGAAAAAGAAAACATAGATATTCTTCTTCTCGATATAAGCATGCCAAAAAAAGACGGCTTCGGCGTCATGTCATTTCTGAAGAATAATGACATTTCGCTGCCTGTCATCATGATAACCGCCTCCCACGATATTCCGCAAACCGTGAAATGCATTAAAATGGGGGCGTATGAATACCTCACCAAACCTCTGGATGCCGACCGGCTGAAAATCGTTCTGAGGAATGCAATTACAGAATCAGAATTGCATAGCAAGGTTTCGCAGCTTAAAAAAGAACTGAAAAGCAAAGAGATTTTCAGACATATCATTGGAGAGAGCCCCTCAATTAAACATGCTACAGACCAGGCGCTTTCTGTCATGGAAACAGACCTCAACGTTCTGATCATCGGAGAAAGCGGAACCGGAAAAGAACTGTTTGCACAGGCTATCCACGAGGGCAGCAAAAGGAAAAAAGGTCCGTTTATTTCGGTAAACTGCGCTGCGATCTCCCATGAACTCGCCGAAAGTCTGCTTTTCGGACACAGCAAAGGTTCTTTTACCGGCGCCAATAACGATCATGAAGGGTTTTTCGAACAGGCCGACAGGGGTACTCTTTTTCTTGACGAGATCGGAGACATGAATGCCGACATACAGGCAAAGGTTCTCAGGGCAATTCAGGAAAAGAAAATCCGAAGGGTCGGAGAAAAAAATGAGCGCAGCATCGATTTCAGGGTTATCTCTGCTACACACTGGAACTTCGCGGATGCCTTCGGCAAAAACTCTTTCAGGGAAGATCTCTATTACCGGCTCGAGGAATACCCTCTATACCTGCCCCCGCTTCGTGAGCGTAAAGAGGACATACCGCTACTTGCGAAACATTTCCTTGAAGAATTCTGCAGGGCAAACAATCTGGATCAGTTGAGTTTCACCCCCGAGGCAGTTGAGGAAATGATGGCATATGAGTGGCCGGGCAATGTTCGGGAACTGAAGAATGCCATTCAGCGAACTGCCATCAGCAGTAAAAACACGCTGGAAATAGCATCGATACTGCAAAGCCGCGGAGGCCGCCAGGCAAATGCCGATACGACACTGATTCCCGATGACGCCCCTGGAAAAACCAACAGCCTGGATAAACAGGAAAAAATCCTGAGACTGGAAGAGATAGAACGACATGCAATAGAAGAAGCCTACAAAGCATGCGAAGGCAATCCGACCAAAACCGCTCAGGTACTCGGCATCGGAAGAGCCACCCTCTATAGAAAACTCAAGAAATTCGGACTCAACTGAAAAAAGCGAAAAGGGTAAATCATTCGGCAGTCAGCAGTTGGCAGTTCTCGATTTCCAATACCGACGGCGCAGCACTTGTCACTGGTCAATCGTCACGCTTTACTTGCGCAGAATGATCTGCGCCAACCCCTGTATGCCCAAAGCCGCCGTCACCCCTCTGTGTTTCTGAAAGTACATCCACCTCTTCAAGCCTGACATGCTCATAACGCGCCACGATCATCTGGGCGATCCTGTCACCATGC
>JANQFD010000138.1 GCA_028278005.1 Chlorobium sp.
ACAGGAAAGCTTTTCTCATAACAGGGGCTTCTACCGGAATCGGGGAAGCTGTGGCCAGGCTTGCCGTCGCCTCGGGGTACCGGGTGGCACTTGCCGCCCGATCCAAGGGCAAACTCGAAGCACTGGTCGATGAGCTCGGTCCGGACAATGCTCTCGCACTTGCATGCGATGTATCCGACTGGGAAGCCCAGCAACGGATGCTCGATAGAACCCTTGAACGTTTCGGAAGAATCGACGTGGTTTTTGCAAACGCAGGCTTCTCAAAAGGCTCTCCTTTTTACGGAGGGGAAAATAAGCTCGACGAATGGAAAGAAATGGTACTGACCAATGTCTACGGCTCTGCCGTAACCGCAAGGTTGGCATTGCCCGAGCTTGTTAAAACAAAAGGGCATTTCCTGATCACGGGCTCCGTTGTCGGCCATATCACTTCTATCCGCAACCTCTATTCCGCAACCAAATGGGCAGTCACCGGAATTGCGCAGGCTGTTCGAAACGAGATGGTTGGGACGGGGATCAGGGTGACGCTTGTGGAGCCGGGGGTTGTCGACACCCCGTTCTGGGGAACGGTACCGAAACCGGGCACCCCCGAGCTGCAGCCCGAAGATATTGCCCACGGGGTCATGTATGCCGTCAGCCAGCCACCACATGTCGATGTGAATCAGGTGTTGATACGTCCCACGGGACAACCCCACTGATTCGCTGCCTTGCAAAATGGCCCTTTCACCCAATCTCCGTATCATGCCAGTACTTTCGATGCTCATGTATCGTATATACACTCCGCTTCAAAAGCACTGGCAATCCTTGATCTTGGGCGAAATCATCCATTTTCCAAAGCAGCGCAGGTTATTCAAATGGCCCGATCTTGTTTACCATATTTCAATTTGCCCCTGAACAATTCGCCTTGTTCTCGAAACGCTCGCTTCGCTTATTCAACGGACTTGCTGTTTTGTTCTCAGAGTATGAAAGTTACGGAAGAACAGGCATTCCTTGATCTTGAACAAAATCATCCGTACTACAAAGCCGCGTGATGTTGGATGGAATTTTTTTCTCCCCTAATCTTTCTTTTAACCTAAAACCAAGCACATTTTCCTTCACCCTATCCCTCCATACTACTGCGAACGAAGTGAGCTACTCCTTACTCCTTCATTTCCCCGCTACTCTTATTCTACGGACTTGCTGCGCATTTACCGGCAAGCCGGAATCTTTTTCCTTCGGATCGTTGTTATTCATCATCAAAATCCCGGCAAGCTGTTTTTTTCAATACACATCGATTACCGATCGGGCAAAATTCATCCTGTTTTCACATGTCTCTCAACAGCGGCCGGATCACCCTCGGCGGACACAGGCATCGTTACCTCGATACAGGCGGCTCTAAACCATCATTGCTCCTGCTTCACGGCATCTCATGTTCCCTTGATTTCTTTGAAGAGGCCATACCTTTTTTATCCCGTTCCTTCAGAGTCCTTGCACTCGACCTGCTTGGATTCGGCGGATCGGCAAAGCCTAAAAAGGCCCCTTACTCCCTCAAACTCTATTCATCGCTGATCACAGAGTTCCTTGAAAAAACCAGAAACCCTGAAAACAGCACGGTATTCGCTGCTGGCCATTCTATGGGCGGCAAATATTTGCTGGCAACCGAACTGCTTTATCCTGGAAGTTTCGATAAACTGATACTGAGCAATACCGACGGTTTTGCCGATCAGCCCGTTTGGGTCAGAGGCATAAGCCTTCCTGGCATCCGGCAGATTTTAAAAAAGGTTTTCACCAGCGAATCGGTTGCTTCAAAAGCATTCAAAACAGCTTTTCACAATCCCGAACGGGTGAACAACATCGCATACGCAAAAAACCTCATGATTTCAAGAGACAAGGATGCTATTGATACAGTCATGTCCCTGAACCGAAATTTCAGGAAACTTGACCTTGCGCGGACAGGGCTCAGGCAGGAACTCGATCGCCTCAATATTCCTGTTTTGATTTTATGGGGTGATCATGATCGGTATATTGCACCATCGGTTGCCGGGACAGTGCACAATGAAATCCCCGGTTCGGAATTGTATGTTTTCAAGAACTGCGGCCACGCTCCCATGCTTGAATACCCTGAATCGTTCAGCACCATTGTAACCCGTTTTTTTCTTGAGGGCCGCCACAATCAGGTTTTGCATAATCTGTCCTCTCGGGAAAAAATCTCAGGGCAATAATCCGCGTTGCAAGACAATGTTCATAACATTTGAAGGTATAGATGGGGCGGGGAAATCGACCCAGGTAAAAAAACTGAGGAAATACCTGACCGAGAAAGGTCATGAAGTACTGACACTTCGCGAACCTGGGGGAACAGTTGTCGCCGAGAACATCCGGGATCTTCTGCTCACAAGCAAACATGACATCACCCCGATCGGCGAACTGCTGCTTTTTTCTGCAAGCCGTGCCGAACTGGTCCAGAATGTCATTCTGCCGGCGATAGAAAGCGGCATAACGGTAATTGCCGACCGTTTTTATGACTCAACCACAGCATATCAGGGCTACGGCCGCGGGATAGACCTGCAGCTGTTGCGCCAGATCAATTCCATAGCAACGTTCGGGCTTGAACCTGATATCACATTCTGCCTTGATATTTCACCGGAAGATGCCCTGATCAGAAAGTTTTCGGAAAAGTCCATTCCCCTTGCATTCGACGAGAGTGAACTCGACAGAATGGAAAGCTCGGGGCTTGCTTTTTATCAAAGGGTAAGGGAGGGTTACCTGAAACTTGCCGAGGATGAAAAAAGACGCTTTGTCATGCTGGATGCCGGCAATAAAACCGAACATATTCATGACCTGATAAAACAAAGACTTGCCGCATTTTACCCCGATTTCTTTCGGTAAACATGCAAGCACTCAAGGTTAATTTTTCGCAAATAATGAAATCTTTGCACGTATCTTTTGTTAGATTGCTGAACAAATCATTTGTAAAACCTGATCTGAGCGCTTACTGAAACGTCCGGTTCAGGCAAAAATACCGCTACGGCAACCATATCACATGCAAGAACAGATTCTGAAAGAAAAGAAGCTCGAGACATGCACCTCACCTATCTCACTTCAGGATATCCAGACACTCAAGGAACTCTACCAGCTTAAATCGGAAACCCGCGACTTGCGCGCACCCATTGTACGTAACATCATGACCCAACGGGTTGTTGGTCGGCAATGCATCGAATCATTAAAAAACGCGCTTTACTCACTTGAAACCATCCATATCGACGACTACACAGGACAGAGAGTGCTGCGGCTGGATGGGCTGAAACAGATCGAGGTCGATCTTACCTATGAGATCAGAGAGCTGAAAAAAGACATATACTATCTTGAATACGGCGAGGACCACTTTATCAACTATCTTGCAAAATTCATACCGGATTTCCGCAAATACCTCAATGAAGGCATCGAGATGCTTCGCGGCAAGAAGTTCAATGCATTGATTACCGATCGCGACGGAACGACAAACAACTACTGCGGCCGATACCGCTCATCGGTGCAGCCCATATACAACTCGGTTTTCCTGTCACGTTTTGCAAAAAACTGCTGTCGTTTTCCAATTTTCATTACTTCGGCGCCACTAAAGGACTTCGGGATATTGAACGTTTCGATCAATCCCAGTGATATTTTTTTCTATGCCGGATCAAAAGGCAGAGAATTCATTGACCCGGATGAACAACTGCACACGTACCCTATAGAAGAAAGCAAACAGCAGCTTATCCATCTCCTGAACGAGCGATTACGTCAGCTTCTCAAGGGCCCCAGTTTCGAGAAATTCAACTTTATCGGCTCGGCACTTCAGTTCAAGTTCGGTCAGACAACCATAGCAAGACAGGACATCAGCCACTCGATCAACCCTGAAGAATCGACGGCGTTTCTCGAAAAGGTAAAAAGCATTGTCGGCGAGATCGATCCTGAAGGGAAAAATTTCCGCATCGAGGATACCGGTCTCGATATAGAGATCATTCTCACCATTGACAACAAGGGTCAGGATGCTGTCAAAGACTTCGACAAGGGTGACGGTCTGGAGTTTATCTGTAAAACCATCGGCATCAAAACAGGTCTCGGCCCCAACCTTGTCTGTGGAGATACTTCCTCGGACGTGCCGATGTTAAAAAAAGCTGTTGAACTATGCGACGACGTATGGACGATTTTCGTTACCAAGGACCGGGACCTTGCAGAGGAGGTTCAGGATATCTGCCCGCAGAACATGATTGTTCCTTCTCCTGATATTCTGCTGACCATTCTCGGTCTTCTATCCCTGTAGTGTCGCCCCTTGCTTACACAACGTTACACAACCACTATAAAACTATGCTAAAAGGTGTCATTTTCGATCTGGACGGAGTTGTAACCGGTACCGCAAAAATCCACAGCCTCGCCTGGGAATCAATGTTCAATGCCTTTCTTGAAGAGTACTCCGAAGCGAACGACGAACCCTTTGTACCTTTTGATCCCACAATGGACTACCTGGGATATGTCGACGGCAAGCCGCGCATGGAAGGCGTGAGGAGTTTTCTTGAGTCACGGGAAATCGAACTTCCCTTCGGCGAAATCGATGATGTACCGGAAATGCCGACCATCTGCGGTCTCGGCAACCGGAAGAATGAAGTGTTCACCGAGATCCTCATAAAGGAAGGCCCCGAAGTTTTCCAGAGTACTGTTGATTTCATCCATGAACTCAAATCAAGGGGAGTGCGGATCGGCATCGCTTCTTCCAGCCGGAACTGCAAGCTTATTCTTGAGCTCGCAAAGCTCGAAGACCTGTTTGAAACCCGCGTCGACGGTGAGGTTTCTCTCGAGCTGGGTCTGAAGGGCAAGCCTGATCCCGATATTTTTACAACCGCTGCGGACAACCTCGGCCTGCACCCCCACGATTGTGTTGTTGTCGAGGATGCCATTTCAGGAGTTCAGGCAGGAGCAGCCGGAAATTTCGGCATGGTTCTGGGTATTGCAAGGGAGATCGAGGGCATGCGCTTACGTGAGGAAGGTGCAGACGTCGTGGTAAGAGATCTCGGTGAAATCACTGTCGATGAAGTTTTCCGGTGGTTTGATAAAGATATTTACGACGATGGCTGGAATCTGCATTACACCATGTTTGAACCGGAAGAGGAGAAACTGCGTGAAACCCTTACGGCTATCGGAAACGGTTATCTCGGAACAAGGGGAGCCTATGAAGGTTCGAAAGCGTCGCAAAACCACTATCCCGGCACGTACATCGCAGGCGTTTTCAACAAAATACCTTCGGAAGTTCATGGAGAAACCATTTATAACAACGATTTCGTGAACTGCCCGAACTGGCTTCCTGTCGAATTCAGAATCTGCTGCGGCAGCTACATTAACCCGTTCGAACAGAACATACTCAGTTACCGTCATGACCTCGATATTCAGAACGCGGTAATGAACCGCGAGATCGTTTTCCAGGACAACCTTGGCAGGATTACCAGAATATCGAGCAGGCGCATTGCAAGCATGGATAATCCTCACCTCTGCGCGCTGCAGTTCTCATTTGTTCCGGTCAACTATTCAGGAGAGATCGAATTCAGGGCAGCCATTGATGGAACAGTGGAGAACAAGGGAGTTGCAAGATACAACGCGCTTGCGTCAGACCACCTCGACCATGTCGACAGCGGCACCAACAATGACGGTATATTCCTGCATGTACAGACCAACAGCTCTCATTACCGGATTGTAACGCATGCAAAAACCAGCGTACAGGTCGCCGGATCACCGGTAAAAGCAGATAAAAGCGTTGAATCCTCACAGCGATACATTGCCGAACTGTTCAAAGTCACTCTTGACAGGGGTCAGGAATGTACGGTCGATAAAATCGTTGCCGTGCATTCCTCGCTGGACCAGGACAATGATGATCCGCAGGAAGCCGGCAATGATGCTATACATTCCGCCGGAAATTTTGCCGAACTTCTTGAAGCGCATACACACGCCTGGGAACGGATATGGGAAAAAAGCGATATCACCATTGACGGCGATCGATTCAGCCAGAAAGCGCTCCGGTTCCACACCTACCACCTTATGGGAACCGCTTCGCCGCATAACCCTTCCATTGATGCGGGTATGCCTGCAAGAGGTCTTAACGGTGAAGCGTACAGAGGGCACATTTTCTGGGACGAGATCTATATTCTTCCCTTCTTCACCCAACACTTCCCGGATATTGCCAGAGCGCTGCTGATGTATCGTTACCGGAGGCTCGATGCCGCAAGGGATTATGCTCGCGAAAACGGTTTCGAGGGAGCAATGTTCCCGTGGCAGACTGCCGATGACGGCGGCGAAGAGACACAAATCGTTCATTATAATCCTCAAAGCGGAACCTGGGGTCCCGACCTGAGCAGAAACCAGCGTCATGTTTCCATCGCGGTATTCTACAACACCTGGAGATACGTGCACGAAACCGGCGATCTGGAGTTCCTCCAGCAGCATGGTGCAGAAATGCTGTTTGAGATCGCACGCTTCTGGGCAAGTATTGCAAGGCACCGTCCGGATACCGGTCAATACCATATAGAAGGCGTTATGGGGCCTGACGAATTTCATGAAAAACTTCCGGGCAGCTCAAAGGAAGGTCTGAAAGACAATGCCTACACAAATATCATGACCGCCTGGCTTCTTGAAAAAGCCGTCGAGGTTTCTGAAAAACTCGAACCGTCGGTAATGGATAAACTCGTCTCGTGTATCAACATCGGATACGATGAAATAGAGGAGTGGAAAAAGATATGCAGCAACATGCATATCATTATCACGAAAGACGGCATCCTCGAACAGTTTGACGGGTACATGGGACTGAAAGAAATCGACTGGGCTCACTACCGGAACAAGTATGGCAACATTCATCGAATGGACAGAATTCTGAAAGCTGAGGGCGACTCACCCGATAATTACAAGGTAGCCAAACAGGCTGATGTCCTGATGACTTATTACGCACTCTCACCGGCCGAAGTACAGAAGGTACTCAAAAAGTGCGGGCACCATGTCGACAATCCCGAAAAGATGGTAAGGGACAACTACAATTATTATGAACCCCGGACCAGCCACGGTTCGACGCTCAGCAAAGTCGTCCATGCGATCATCTCCAGCTACCTGCACGACGGGCATGAAACCGCCTGGAAGTGGTTCGCCGAGTCGCTGAAAAGCGATATACAGGACACGCAGGGCGGTACTACGCAGGAGGGCATCCACTGCGGCGTCATGGGCGGTACTCTCGATACCGTAACACGTTACTTCGCGGGAATATCGTTCGCAAATGACATGCTCAACGTCCATCCGAACCTTCCGTCACACTGGCGCTCACTCGACCTCAAGGTGTGCTTCCTCAGGAGCTGGTACCGTATTGTCATCGACCATGGCACCGTTACGGTCTACCTTCTCGAAAGCCCGGAAGAAACCGCGACGGCCAATCTCGCTGGCCGGAAAGTAACAATCGGCAGAGGAGAAAACGCCTCGATCAGTTGCTGACATCAGGAAACAGGATGCCCTTCAATCCCGAAGAATCGGGTTTGAAGGGCATCGGCTGATTCCCCTCTTTGTATTTTCATGGGGAAACGGTATATATTAAGTCGTTAATTTTCCCATATCCTGTGACCCAATGCTCCTTACGTTATGCGGCTTTCAAATTTTCGTTACAGCTTACCGAAATCCAGAATTGCTGATCACCCCGCCTCCCCCCGTGACACCTGCAAACTTATGGTGCTGAACAGGCGAAAAAAGGAAATCGATCATAAAGTTTTTACCGACATCGCCTCGTACTTTAAAAAAGGCGATCTCCTTGTCCTGAACAACAGCCGGGTCTTTCCCGCCAAAATTTTCGGTCAGAAAGAAAAAACCGATGCCAAGATTGAAGTATTTCTTCTGCGTGAACTGAACAAGGAAGCAGGTTTGTGGGATGTTCTGGTCGATCCGGCAAGAAAAGTGCGTGTAGGAAACAAAATATACTTTCAGGATGACGTCGTTGCCGAAGTGGTCGATAATACGACATCCAGAGGCAGAACCATCCGGTTTCTGAATCCCGAGATAGATGTTTTCGAACTGGTCGAGAAAATCGGGACGGTACCTCTTCCACCTTACTTTACCAGAAAGCCCGGCGAATCCGACCGCCAGGATTACCAGACCGTTTACGCATCACAGACCGGCGCTGTTGTGGCTCCCATGGGCGGCCTTCATTTTACCATGCCTCTGCTTGAGGAAATCAAGAAAAAAGGCGTCAAGATTCTCCAGATAACCCTGCACCCGAGTCTCAGCTCGTTTAATGCAATCGAGGTAGAGGACGTCTCAAAGCACAAGATGGATTCGGAATATTTCAATATTCCATACCAGACGGCAATGGAAATCAACGATACCAAGCTCCACAAATCCGGAAGAGTTATCGCCGCAGGAACAACGACATGCCGGGTTCTCGAGGCTAACGCCACTGTTGATGGAAAAATCAAGTTCGGACAGGGGTGGACGGACAAATTCATCTATCCTCCTTACCAGTTCAAGGTTACCGATGCGCTTATCACAAACTTTCAGCAGCCTGAAACAACTCTTCTTATGATGGTGAGCGCATTTGCGGAGTATCGTCTGCTTATGGATGCCTATAAAAACGCACTGAAAAGTGATTATCGATTTCTGGCATATGGTGACGCCATGTTTATCCATTAAGTACTTTTGCTGTGTCTAAAACAACCTGAGGAACTATGAGCTCATATGCCATTATCGCCGCCAGCGGAGTCGGAAAACGAATGAAGCTGAAAAGCGGTATCAGTAAACAACTGCTTGAAATCGGCGGCTACCCGGTCATTTTCCACACCCTTTCAGCATTCCAGCGTGCTGCTTCGATCGATCTGATTTTTATCGCCACCAAACCAGAAAGCATTGAGATACTCGAACAGATGAAAGGGCAATACGGATTCAGCAAAATTGAAGCTATCATACCCGGTGGAAAGGAAAGACAGGACTCCGTTTACAATTGTATCGACCACATAGAACAACACAGCTCCTCTACCGGAGCATCTCCGGATACCATTCTTGTACATGACGGGGCGAGACCGTTCATCCAGCCGCACGAGATCGATGAAATCGTATCCCAGTCCAGGAAACATGGTGCCTGCGTACCCGCGACAAAACCAAAAGATACCATCAAGTGCATTGCAGATACCCCGGGATTTTTCGGTGAGACACTGGATAGAAGCCGTCTGCTTCAGGTACAGACGCCCCAGGGATTCGCAGCTAAAACACTGATCCAGGCGCACAAGCATGCCAGGCTCGAGCAGTGCTACGCAACCGACGATGCTGCACTGGTTGAAAGATTCTTCCCTGAGCAGAACATACGGATTTATGAAACAGGGTACCACAACATCAAAATCACCACCCCTGAAGATATTCACCTTGCAGAAGCTATTTTTCTGAAACTGCAGTCACAACAGGAACTCTCCCCAACGGAAAATAGTTGACATTGCAAAATATCCGTTGTGATATATTACCGCTGTTTGTATATTAGCAGCCCGTGATAAGGTGAGGTAGCTCAGTTGGTAAGAGCGCAGGATTCATAACCCTGAGGTCGAGGGTTCAACTCCCTCCCTCACCACCATTGTATTACGTTCCGTACCCTGACAATTCGTCTTGGTTAAACCGGACCTTCATCCGGCTCCGGTGTCAAATCTCATCAGTAAGCGGTCTTCGGCTGGCAGCCGGCAATTCCTGACTTTTTACTTTTGCCTTTTGACTTAGTTACTGATGCGGGTGTAACTCAGTTGGTAGAGTGTTTGCTTCCCAAGCAAAATGTCGCGAGTTCGAGTCTCGTCACCCGCTCAACCACAACTCCTCCAAACAGGGAAACATTCTACCGGCAAAACGGTTCTTTTCATGGAACAATCATCGATCTTCACTGTCCCGGCAACCGTCGAGGATATAAACAGCACCCAGATCATTGACGGTCAGATGGCGAAGCATCTCGGTATTGAAATGACTGAAATCGGCAATGATTACATGGTAGCGAAAATGCCTGTGGACCATCGCACCATACAGCGAATAGGTATCATGCACGGGGGAGCATCGCTGGCCCTTGCAGAAACCGTAGGCAGCATTGCCGCTTCATACTGCATTGACGCAGATAACTTTTTCATAGTTGGTCAGGAAATCAATGCAAATCATATCCGCCCGGTAACGGAAGGCTTCGTGTATGCAAAGGCGACTCCGCTGCACCTCGGCAAAAGCTCCCACGTTTGGGATATTAAAATCACCAATGAACAGGGCAAACTGGTCTGTGTCAGCCGTTTCACGGTGGCAGTGCTGAAAAAAAGGACATGAAGATACGAGCATTTGCCCGATTTCATGAGGCATGGTTTTCTCGTTTTTTTTCATACTTTATTGATTCATAACAGCACAATGGCCTCGCAAAACCATAGAGAGCAGGTATTTCTCACTATCAGTAACGTTTGTAGGTATGCAGATCGACCAGTCTGAGACAAGCCTTCCACTTGATTCCGCCGCAAGCGCGGAAAAACATCTCAGGGAACTCGCTTCGGAACAGAAAACACGGAAAAAATGGCTGCTTGTTCAACCTGCCAGTAATACAAGTATGATGGTTGATTCAGGCACGGTCAGCATGCCGCTCAACCTCATCATGGTGTCCACGCTTGCCGGAGAACTGTTCGACGTCACATTCATCGACGAAAGAATAGGCGATACCGTTCCGGGTGACCTTTCCGAATACGATGTGGTGGCTATAACCTCCCGCACTCTCAATGCTTCAAAGGCATACGCTATAGGCGACCATGCGCTCGGACAGGATAAAACCGTCATTTTGGGCGGCGTGCATCCAACCATGCTCCATGAAGAAGCTGGAGAACATTGTACAAGCGTCGTCTACGGAGAAATAGAGTCGGTATGGACAGAGCTTGCAACCGATGTCATTCTGGGGAGCATGAAAGAGGTCTACCGTGCCGAAACACTCAAGCCGATGGAAACGATGCGTCGTCCCGATTTCACCCACGCATTGCGTTCCAAACAGGCAAAAAAATACAGCGCACTGATCCCTATTCTGGCGACCAAAGGCTGCCCTGTAGGGTGCAACTTCTGTACTACACCAACCATTTATGGAAAAAGCCACCGATCGAGGGAAATAGACCTGGTACTCGACGAAATGCGCTATCATCAGGAAAGACTCGGCAAAAAAAATGTCAGTTTCTCCTTTATGGACGACAACATCAGTTTCAAGCCGAAATTTTTCACTGAACTGCTTGAAGAAATGGCTAAAATCGGGGTTCGATGGAATGCCAACATCTCCATGAACTTCCTGCATAAACCGGAAATCGCCGAGCTTGCCGGCCGCTCTGGCTGCGATCTGATGAGCATAGGATTCGAATCGCTCAACCCTGAAACGCTTAAAAGCGTACACAAAGGCTCCAATCGCCTCGACAATTACGGAAAGGTTGTCAGCAACCTTCATAAAAACGGCATTGCTATACAGGGATACTTCATGTTCGGTTTCGACAACGATAGTGAAGAAAGCTTCCAGCTGACCTACGATTTCATCATGGATAACCAGATCGAGTTCCCTGTTTTTTCTCTCGTCACCCCGTTTCCCGGCACCCCGTATTATGACGAAATGAAACCGAGACTGCGGCATTTCGACTGGGACAAGTATGACACATACCACTACATGTTCGAACCGACAAACATGTCTGGCGAAAAACTGCTTGAAAACTTCGTAAAACTTCAGCGGGAAGTCTATAAAGGCCGTTCGATCATGAGACGCATGAAAGGCAAGCCGCTTAACTGGGTCTGGTTCGTCAATTACATGATGCACCGATTCACCAAGAAGCTGACCCCGGAAATGTATTTGTAGCGGGCAATGATTTTCCATTCTTGCCGATACAATCCAAATACGTATATTTGGATTGTACCCCTGTAGTATTCCCATCAGTACCCATCTTTATCTATCAGTACCATCTGTACCTGTTTGTACCTGTCAGTACCCTCATAAATAATCTGGCTTTCTCAATGCATTTCTAAAATGGTTCTACCAAAAGGAGGCATGCGATGAACAGGATCAGGCTTCATCTCAAATTCGACCCCGGTGTTATAATGTACCTTGTCATTATCGACCGGCTTCTCGAAAAGAACGCCGAATTGCTAAAAGTTCAGCCTTCGGAAAAGTTCTTTACCATGGTCCGTGAAATGGTTATCAGTCATGTTGTGGAAGGGAAAGAACCTCCGGAACAGATTGCGGCCCCTATCATGAATATCGCTGATGACATGATGGCAGGACGTGAGGTGGTCATGCGTGCCGGAGACTACATTGCACTCATGAATTACGCAAGATCTGAAAGAATGTTTTGATACGGCATGAGGGGAGAAAAGGCCCTCTGCCTTTTCTCCTGCATGCAGCATCTCTTTATCCGTTAACTGACAGGCAACATGCCGTTCGAAGGCTTCCCTATAATCATTGGGCTGGAGTTGACACTCGCCTGCAATCTTCAGTGCAAGCATTGTGCGTCGTCTGCAACCGGCAAAACCCGACCAAAGGAACTATCCCTTCAGGAAATCTTTGCCATCTGTGATCAGTTTCCCGATCTTTTTGTGCAAGAGGCAGATCTGACCGGCGGCGAGCCCCTGTTACACCCTGAATGGCCTGAAGTCGTTGAACACCTCTTCAAACTCGGCATTGACACAAGAATGGTAACCAATGGCATTCTGCTTAAAGAAAATGCCCAGAAATTAGCCGATTCAGGCATTAAAACTGTCGGGGTCAGTCTGGATGGACTGGAAGAAACACATGACTATATCCGAAAAAAATCAGGGCTTTTCGGAAGTATTGTCTCAGGAATAGAAACAGCAATTTCAAAAGGTGTTCCTGTTGCTGTTATTACTGCCGTTAATGACATAAACATTGCTCAACTGCACGCATTACAGTCACTTCTTCAGGAACTGGGCATCAAGCACTGGCAACTTCAACCGATTTTCTCGCTTGGACGGGCCAAAAGTGAAGCAATTAACCTGTCTGACAAAACCTATCTTGAACTGGGCAAGTACATCCGGGATCTTAAAACCAATTGCAACAATTCTGCTATCAGCATCATGCCGGCAGATGGCGTCGGTTACTTTACCGGGCTTGATACACGAGAGCGATCATGGAAAGGCTGCCCAGCCGGAATCTCATCGTGCGGCATAACCAGTGACGGGCACGTCAAAGGCTGCCTTTCGTTACCCAACACATTCAACGAAGGCAACCTCAGAGAAAGGGATCTTTGGAACATTTGGTTCGACGAAAACGCCTTTGCATATACCAGAAAGTTCACCACGCTCAATCTTGGCGAAAACTGCCAAGACTGCATTTATGGCGACCAGTGCAAAGGAGGCTGCTCAGTGATGTCATATTCTGCTACCGGCAAGCTTCATAATAACCCTTACTGTTTCCATCGACTGCCCAATAAAACCACCCCAACCACCTTTCACACAAAACTGTCAACTCCCAACTTATAAACAACAGTTGCCGAAAATCTGCTGACTGGTTACTTTCCTCTAAAAAGTCAACCAGCTACAAAGCTGCACATGAGCTACATTCATTCGTATAGCGACGCCGAACAGCAGCGGCTGCTGGAACAGGCCGGGTTTCTTGAGCCCTATCTTTATCCGACAATTTCTTTTGGTCCCGATGACTCACTTCTTGAAATAGGATGCGGGGTAGGCGCCCAGATTCGATGCATGCTCAGGCGTTTCAAACCTGCATTGATCACCGGTGTGGATCAGGAGGCATCCCAGATCGAACAGGCATTGGCCAATCTGCCTGACGAGGTCCAGATGGGAACCGTCGAGCTGTTCACGGCCTCAGGCGACGATCTTCCCTTCAACGACTGCACCTTTGACGCCGTATACATTTTCTTTGTTTTCGAGCATCTTTCCGACCCCGTCCCGGTCATCCGGGAAATAAAACGGGTACTCAAACCCGGGGGGAGGTTTTATTGCACTGAAGTGGTCAACCAGGGGGTGTATGTTTATCCCTTCAGTCCGGCGATCAGTTTTTACTGGTCCGCTTTCAATCGTTTGCAAAGGGAACTCGGGGGAAACCCGGACATCGGCCTCCACCTCGCTTCAGCCTGCATCGATGCAGGCATGACCATACGATCGTTTATACCGGTACCTGTTATGATGGATAAACGAATGACCGATA
>JANQFD010000055.1 GCA_028278005.1 Chlorobium sp.
GAAGAAACCATATGCGGAGCGCTGCCGGTTTGCCGTTCTATGCGCTCACCGATTCCAAGAATGTTTTCACGGTTTGTTATGTTTGCTTGCCAGAAACTCTGCGGAGTACCGATGTCCTGCCAGAATCCCTCATGACGGACATAACCCAGGCTTTCATGCACGATAAGTCCTGTGAAACCTGTATCGACGATGCTTGAAAAATCGGGGGAGAGGTATCGGAAAATCGACGGGTTGAGCACAGCCGCTCCTGCGTAGATATAGTTTGAACGAAGCCCGGTCTTCCGCATGTTTCTGAAATCGTGCACGCTGTCTCCCTGAATGCCTATATCGCCGATTGATTCCGCCTCGGGTGTTTCAAACAGCATCAGCGTTCCCGAGTTCAAGGTGTTGTTGTGATGGTCGATAAAGGATTGCAGATTGAAGTCAGCAATGATATCGCTGTTGATAAGGACAAAGGGTTCGTTTTCAAGCATTTTTTCACAACGCTTGAGGCCGCCTCCCGTGCCGAGAATAGCGGTTTCCTCGGAAATATGAATGTCCATCCCGAAATTGTCGTTGTCCCTGAAAAAACGCCGGATACGATCGGCGTGATAATGAACGTTGCATATTACCGTGTTTATTCCCGTTTCTTTGAGAAGGGCGATGGTATAACAGATGGAAGGCAGGTTTAAAATCCTTATGAGAGGCTTTGGAGTAAAGCCGGATATCGGTTTCAGACGGGATCCGAATCCTGCCGCAAGAATAAATGCTTTCATGGTTAAGGCCCCGACAGAGTGTTCAGTATGATTTCACCTGCCGTTGCAAGCTCTTTACGTCTGCTCATATACCCGGGAATGTAAGCAAGTGTAGAGGGTATGTACTGTTCGAACTGTTTCCTGCCAAGATAGTATGTCTGATTGAAGAACGTTCCCAGAGCCTTGACATTTCTCTGGAATGCCATGATATCAAACAAATACAGATATTCGTCATAGGACATCGTCGTACGTTTTTTTTCACGAAGCAGATGATAGTGGTAATGCTGCATCTCTGAAAAAAAGCTCTCGTCGAGAGTGACGTAGGAATCTCTCAAAAGAGACACGGCGTCGTATTGGGGAAGCCCCATTCGTGCGTCCTGGAAATCGATAATGACCGGATTTCCGTTCATGACAAGGATGTTTCTGCTGTGATAATCGCGGTGGTTAAGGACGAAGTGTTCCTCCTGGAGCAGGAGTTGCGTTATGGCCCGGAATTCCCGGAGCAGTATCCCGGACGTTTTTTCCGTTAAGCCGCCTGAGGCTTTATGTCGTAAAGCATGTTCGAGGAAAAAGGTGAATTCGAACATCAGTTTTGATTCATCGAACGATCTGTTAAACGGCAGATGCTTGCTGTCACCTTGTATGGACTGAATGGCCACCATGATATCGATGGTCTTTCTGTACAAACGTGCGGCACTTTTTCCGTCATGTGACAGTGTGTCCTGCAAGATGGTATCTCCGCAATCTTCAAGAAGGAACAACCCTTTTTGCCTGTTGCTTCCCATGATTGCAGGAACCGGTACCGAGCTCGTAGAAAGAAGCTGCTGTACGACAAGAAAGGGGTATTGATCGGCCGGACAAGCGGTGAAATCTTTGTCGATGCAGAGGATCCAGCTCTTGTCCCGCGACAGTATCCTGTAGTATGTTCTCGATGAGGCTTCTCCCGCAATCGGTTCAATATGTAGTGCCGATAGTTCCGGATCAGAAAAAAAGAAACAAAGGTAATCTTGCGGGGAGGTCATGAGGCTGCAGAATCTGCTGAAATAAAAAAAAGCACCTTATGCGGTGAAGCATAAGGTGCTGCGTGTCCTGGTAAATAGCGCTTACTTGGAGCCGCCGCCGATTGTTGATGAGACATTCTGCAGTACCTCGTTAAGGGTATTTGCCATGTTGCCCATCATATCCGTCATGGTTTTGCCGAGAGGGCCGACCATATCGGATACAGTTTTGAGGCCATTGTTGACAACTTCGATCTGCTGCTGACCGAGTTTTGCAACAGTTTCAACAAGACCTGAGATTGCACCTGCTAAGTCGTTGCTTGATCCGTTTGACATGATGTGTGATGTTTTGAGTTGATTAAGAAGGAACGAGAAATAATTGGTTTTTCCTCTTTTGTCCGCAGGCGTCATTGTTAAGACTGAATGACGGCAAAAGATTATTTTTCAAAAATTAAAACATTTTCAAAAGTTACGCAAATACAAAATCCGGTGTTTGTTACTCAGTGGTTTTGTCGGGTGTTTTATGCTTACCGATAAATTTGTTGAGCAGCATGACAATAAATATTCCTGAGACGAAAAACACCGCAGGAGCAATGATTGTTGTATACTCGGCTATAAATTCCATGATCATGATACGGATTAGTAAAGGTTCAGTTTGTTTGAGCGCTTCAGGCTGTGTTCATTTTCGAAAGTCTCCAGCAGCTCCTGGATGTTTTTTCTGAATGCAAAGCTTGTAACGAAGTTCATGAGCGGGTGAGGGTTGTGCGTGATCCTGTTGAGAATGTTTTTCCAGGAGTATGCCCGATAGTAGGTCTTCATGAACTTGTACTGGAATTCAACCGCGTCGTAATGCGGCGAACGGATCACGACGTTTATCGCATTGTACTTTTCCCAGTCCTCGTCGGTAATCAGTCCTTTTTCCTTGTACTCATTGTACATGCTTGTACCCGGATAGGGAGTGATGATCTGCATGATGGGCATGAAAATGTTGTTCTTGCTGATGAACGCGACAAGGTCATCCATATCCTCGAAACTGTCGAGGTTAGGATTGATCAGAAAGTTGCCCTGAACACTGAGCCCGGCTTTTCTGCAGCGGTCTATGGTTTCGATGATCTTTTCGGGGGAGGTAACGTGCGATTTGTTGTATGCCTCGAGGTTGCTTTTCTTGATCGACTCTATGCCGACAAGCGCCATGAAACAGCCAGCCTCAACGAGTTTTTTTACCGTTTCTTCATCTTCAAGGAAATTCATGCTTAAAAAAACGCTGAACATGATATCGCATTCCTTGATCATGTCAAGTGCTTCCCAAAGGCGTTTTTTGTTTACCCCGAGATTCTCGTCGCATAACATGAACCAGGGCTTGGAAGAGGTGCCGTTTTTCTTGAAAAACGCTTCTTTGGCGGCTTCAATCTGTTCTTTGAGGTCTTCGGGTTTCTGTCTCCTGTACAGTTTGCCGGTAAAGTTAGGCGTGACACAGAACGAACAGCTGAAAGGACAGCCGCGGGTTATATAGATGGGGATGGATTTTGTGGTATCGACTTTATCCCTGAGGGATGCTTCTGCAATTCTTTTGTAATCGAGCGGGACGATTTCTTTGACCGCTGGAAAATCCTTTGCGTTGTATCGTGGCTGAAGGCGATTGTTGGCGGCATCTTCCAAAACCTTGCCCCACATGTTTTCGGCTTCGCCGCAGACGATTGTGTCGGCGTGTTGTGCAGCCTCTTCAGGATTGAACGAGGTATGGATGCCGCCGAGAATAACCGTTTTGCCTTTTTTCCTGAAATTATCGCCTATTTCATAGGCGCGTGTTGCATCAATCGTTCGCGCAGTTACGCCTACAAGGTCATAGTCGCCATCATAATCGATCGTGTCTCCGAAATGCTCGTCAATAATTTCAACATGGTGTTCGGGCGGGGTAAGGCTTACCAGAACACCGAGAGCCATGTGGAAAAGCGGCTTCTGGTTGGATTTTGAATCCTTTTTTCCTTTCGGTGCTACCAACAGGATTCTGAGGGGTTTTACTGCTGTATCCTTGGTGCCTGCTGAGGTATACATATTGACTTGAAAAAAAACAGAGTTATCGCTTTGCGTATTAGTCGAGTATAAATATGTTCCTTGTGTGGTTGATCATAGTGCCGAACAGAAACGACCTGCTTGTAACAGGAATTGTTAGACCTGTATTATAGCAAAAACGGAAGGATAAAAACAATGTTTCGCCGGAGATTTACGGAGTGACGGGAGACATGTTCCTGAACGGTTTTCCTGTTATCCGCCATGGCAATGTTTTTCCTGGTCTCATTTTTTTTGCGTATATATTCAGGCTTCTATCATCAAACTGCCGACTGACGGCGGTTTTTACTGGAGGCTTAACATAACGGTAAGAAAAGGTTTACGGATCATGCCCCGCTATACTCCCGAGCAGCTTGAAAAACGCAATGCCTCCGTCTGGACGGATATTCAACTGATTCTTGCACCGGTACAGTTTATAGTTTTTCTGACGGGCGTTGTCGTAACCTTACTGTATGCTCAGAATGACCAGATTTTCAGCTTTTACTGGGTAAGTCTTGCCATTTTGTTCAAAACCCTGCTTTTCGGGCTGCTGCTGATAACCGGTTCCTATTTTGAAAAGGAGATTTTTAACAAGTGGATTTACGGGAAGGAGTTTCTCTGGGAGGATGTCGGCAGTACGGTGGCGGCTTTTTTCCATCTCCTCTACTTCGTTATGGCCTACTTGGGCTATCCTGAAGATGTATTGATCTGGGAGGCTCTGCTTGCATATTTTACCTATGTCGTTAACGCTCTGCAGTATCTTGCCAGAATAATACTTGAGAAAGTCAACGAACGCCGTTTGAAAGCAGGCGGCGTTATATAGGCCGAATATTTCGGTCCGGTACATTCATTCACTTGTTTCAGAAAGGGCTACTATGCTGAATGGCACATTTAAGGGGTTGTGGAACAAAGCGGTGCTTTTCATGGGGATTTTGTGGGCAGCGCTTGTGTTCATGATATGGGAGTCCGGTCAGCTTGTGACGTCGTTTGACCGCCAGATTTTTCTTGCTGTGGTTGTCATCGGTTTTCTTATCATCTACGTTTCAGGGTTTTATGTCGAGGCACGCCACAGGAAAAAGAGGGCAGAAGGCTGAGCGACTGCCCACTCGTTTTTTCTTTATTGTTTGATCCCTTCCTGTAACTACCTCGATCCCCCTTCGGCAGCTATCGCGGCATCGGTACAGCAAATATCGGATTGCACCTTGCAAAGCATGCTTTCGGTTGCCTGTTTCATGATTTGCGACATAACGGTCTCGGTCAGGAATTTAAGCACTACTTCCGGCATCATGTTTAACGGAAACGGTACTGAAAAGTCCAGGGTGATGCTGGTATCATAATGCACCGATGTTTTGTCATCCGTGTGGTGCAGCAGGCAGATTTCAGCTCCGGCTGTTCCTATAAAGGTATTTTCGCTGGTGATGTTTACTTCCGGGATCTCTTCAGCGGCGCTCCAGCGAATCAGCTTCCCTCCCCTGTTTTTATCGATCTCGATATTGCCTGAGCTGATGTATTGTTCAAGAAGCTCGCTCTCCGGGTGGAGGTGCTCCAGATCCTGCTTGACAAAGAACAAGGCAATTATAGGGTGGTTTCGCGGATCATCCGCCATGAATGTCCATTGATATATATCCCTGTCAGGGAGATACTCTATGTTTTTACAGTAGGGATTGCATTTAAGTATTCGAAGGTGGTCTGAAAAATAATCTGCCGATTCCTGTAGACAGGAATCAAGTATGACGTGCGCTTTGCTTTTTCCGATAACTTCCATGGTAACATTACATTGATCAGTGGCTTTATTTTGCTTCTGTGAATCGTAGGTTTTTTGCTGCTGTTCAACTGAAAATTGAGTAACGCTTTCCGCCCTTCAACAGTTCCGGGGCTTATACTGTCCCTGTTCCGCATGGTATCCCTTCAGGGACCGGACAACCGCCCGGTTACTTTTTTTTGTAAAGATAGAAAATAAAATGTATGTTTTATACCTATACGGGGTATGGGTATATGGTCTTGACTTGCAATATAGAATATTCGGGGAAAAGAGTATGAGTGATGTTGTCACAAGATTGAAAAAGGTAAACGGGCAAATTCAGGGGCTTATCAGGATGATAGAGCAGCGTGAGCATTGTGAAAAAGTTATTGTTCAGTTTCAGGCGGCCAAAGCAGCTCTGGATAAGACATATTCGCTCGTTTTGAACAATAATCTGAAAGAGTGTTTGAGCGAACGTGATTCGGAGAACATGGAGAAAATTCTGAAGCTGATATCGAAAAAATGAGCTGTATGGTTCCTAAACTAAAAACAGTGATACGTGCTATGACGCGTTTAAACTACGTTCATGGGTTTATGCTGATGCTGATTCTGTTCATGCCGTTGGGTGCAGGTGCGGAAGAGGTTATGAGGATGACCCTTGAAGATGCGCTGGAAATCGCAGAAAAAAACAACTATGCGCTAAAAGCAGCAAAGGCAAGGGTTGATCAGGCAGAAGCCCGTTACCTGCAAAGCCGCAAGGCATATCTCCCGAAAGTAACGATTTCCGAGACGTTTGTCGCGACGGATGATCCTGCCGCCGTGTTTTCCTACAAGCTCAGACAGGGAAGCATCGCGGCATCGGATTTTGATCCGGCCCTCTTGAACGACCCGGATGCCGCATCCAATTTCCAGACGGGTATTGAAGTGCAGCAGCCGCTTTTCAACCGGGATGCGATGATCGGCCGAGCCGCTGCATCTGCAGACAGAAAGTCTCAGGAATATATGCTTGACAGGACGAGCGACGCCATCTCTCTTGAAGTCAAAAGAGCATATTACGGTCTTATTCTTGCCAAAAAGAACCTTCTCGCAGTGAATCGCTCCATCACGGCGATGAAAGCGCATGACAATGAAGCAAGGAAGGCGTATCAAAAAGGATTGATAACGAAATCCGACAAACTTTCGACCGCGGTAAGGCTGTCAGAGCTTGCTGAAAGGAAAATGATCATACAGGATGAAATAACCGCGGCGGAGGATGGCTTGCGTTTTCTGCTGGGGCTCTCGAGCAATGAAGTTATCGAACCTGTGGACGGGCTGAATGTCGCTGCAGTTGTAATACCGGATGAAGAGCCCGAATTGAGAGTGGAAAGAGCCGACCTGAAGGCGCTCGAAGCGCGTCTGGAGGCGGCAGGATATCAGTATGAGAAGGCGAGAGCCCAGTGGCTGCCGCGGGTTAACGCTTTCATGCAGCAGAACTGGAATGACGATGATTTTGCCGGTTTGGTACACCATAACTGGACGCTCGGGGTAAACCTCCAGTGGACCGTTTTTGATGGTTATGCCTCCATCGGCAAGGCCCGGGAGGCAAAAGCGGGAGAACGGGAGGTTCGCTATGCCTATGAAGAGGCTAAAGAGAAAGGACTGTACGAGATCAGGAAAGCATACCGGATGCTTCGTACCGCAAAAGCACGAATACGTGTTGCCGAACAGTCGCTTCGGGAAGCGAAGGTCAGTCTTGATTTTATCGGTGAGCGATACCGGTCAGGACTTGCCATGACATTCGAGCTGCTTGGGAGGGAACAGGCTTATACCTATGCCCAGTTGCGGCTGAACAAGGCAAAATACGACCTTATCATAACGAAGAGCGAACTGGATTATTACATCGGGGGATAACCGAAACATAAACTGAGCGTTTCAGCAATCGCTGAATTCAGGTGAAAGAAACAAAGCATATCGAACCATGAAGCATACAGGATTTGTAGCATGTATCGGACTTTTCCTTCTGCTTGCCGCTTGCGGGGGAAAGAAGGTTGAAACCGACAGAGAAAGAAAAGATGTCAAAGTGGTGGAAGTGGAGCAGGTCGAGTCGGTTACAACAGGGACAGCAAGTGACGGACGCACGGTTTTGCTGATTCCTTCTTCCGCTCTTTTCATGCGCGGGCAGCTTGAAGGTGTTCAGGTTGTCGGAGATGAAGGTACTGTTTCCTTCAGGTGGATAAGAACCGGTAATGTTTCGGGTGAAGAGATCGAGGTTCTCAGCGGACTTGGAGAGGGTGAAATGGTGGTGGCCCCCTACGTAAGGGGGATTCAGGAAGGGTATCAGGTAACAGTCAAGCAGTAAACAGGGAGGATTTTGTCGATGAGAGAGGGTATTGCGGGAGTTCTTGCAAAGCTGTTCATCAACTCGAAGCTGACACCGTTGCTGATGATCACGGCACTTCTTGTGGGCGTGCTGGCAACCTTTATGACACCTCGCGAAGAGGAACCGCAGATTTCCGTTCCGCTTGTGGACCTCTACTTCAGCTATCCGGGAGGAAGCGCGAAAGAAGTTAAAGAGCGGGTTGCAAAGCCTGTGGAGAAGTACCTGACGGAAATCGAAGGTGTGGATTATGTCTATTCGACTTCACAAAAAGATTTTGCTCTGGTGACCGTTCGTTACAACGTAGGTGACGATACGGAGGAGAGCATGGTGAAGCTGTGGGCCACCATTATGAAGAACATGGACAGGATGCCCGCAGGTATGCAGATGCCTCTGGTCAAGAAAGTGACGATTGACGATGTCCCCGCCCTGACGCTTACGTTCTGGAGTGACAGCTATGGTCCCTATCAGCTGAGGAGAGTTGCCGGCCAGGTTGCCGATGAACTCAAGAAAATTGAGAATATCGGTGATGTAAACCTGAACGGCGGATTGAAACGCCAGCTCAGGGTCGTACTCGACACACAAAAGCTTGCCCGCTACCGGATCACCCCGCTGCAGATAGCCCGGCAGATACGGTCGGCAAACAGCCAGTTGACGGCGGGAACATTTCAGCAGATGAATCGCGAATTCACGGTTAAAACCGGCAAGTTTCTTAAGACAGCCGAAGATGTAAGGAATGTTGTTGTCGGTATTTACAATTCAGGAGCGGTATACCTCAAGGATGTGGCCGAAGTTATCGACGGTCCTGAAGAGGTTGAGAATTACACATTTTTCGGTTACGGGGCCGCATCGCATGACGTTGCCATGCAGGGTGAATATCCGGCCGTGACGCTCACGGTTGCAAAACGCAAAGGAACTGATGCTACTGCGCTTGCAAACAAGGTTATTGCAAAAGTCGAGACGCTCAAGGGTTCGGTTATCACATCAGGTATAAACGTGACCGAAACAAGAAATTATGGGGAAACCGCTTCGGAGAAGGTGTTTACCCTGCTCGAACATCTTATCGGTGCCGTTGTGGCGGTTACCATCGTTGTTGGTCTTTTCCTTGGCTGGCGGGGCGGTCTGGTGGTGTTTGCCTCGGTGCCCATAACGTTTGCGTTGACGCTGCTTGTCTACTACCTGTTTGACTATACCCTGAACAGGGTGACGCTTTTCGCCCTTATTTTTGTTACCGGCATAGTCGTAGACGACTCGATTATCATCGCGGAAAACATTCACCGGCATTTTTCGATGCGGAGGATGCCGAAAATGCAGGCAGCCATCACGGCAATCAATGAGGTGGGAAATCCTACGATTCTCGCGACGTTTACGGTGATAGCGTCTGTCCTGCCGATGGTGTTTGTTTCCGGTCTTATGGGGCCGTACATGAGCCCTATGCCTATCGGGGCGTCGCTTGCCATGATCTTTTCGCTCTTTGTTGCGCTTATCGGCACACCATGGCTTGCGTTCCGGTTACTCAAGGCAGAGGGGGGAGGAGAGCATTCGGAGGAATACGATATCAGAAAGTCAATCTACTACAAGGTATACAGCAAAACGCTTGCGCCGCTCCTTGTCAGCTGGTGGAAAGCAGCTCTTGCCTTTCTGTTTGTCGGGCTGCTGCTGCTTGGTTCAATCAGCATGATTCCGCTGAAAATGGTCGAGCTCAAGATGCTGCCGTTCGATAACAAGTGCGAATTTCAGGTAATCGTGGACATGCCGCAAGGTACAACACTCGAGCAGACGGCAAGGGTGAGCAAGGATATCGTTACCTATCTCAGGACCGTCCCGGAAGTGGAAAACTATCAATACTATGTCGGTACGCACGCACCGATAAATTTCAACGGTCTTGTGCGCCACTACTACCTCCGGCAGAGCGACAATATGGCCGATATCCAGGTTAACCTCGTGCACAAGAGCGAGCGGGGTGACCAGAGTCACGATATCGCAAAGCGGGTAAGGCCGAAGGTACATGAGATTGCTGCGAAATACGGTGCGAACGCAAAGGTTGTGGAAGTGCCTCCGGGCCCGCCGGTGCTTTCGACAATTGTCGCCGAAATTTACGGCCCGGACATGGAGCAGCAGATTGCGCTTGCCCGTCAGATAAAATCGGTCATGGAAGAGACGCCGGGTGTTGTGGATGTAGACTGGATGGTCGAAGACGACCAGAAGGTATACACCATGGTGATCGACAAGCAGAAAGCCGCGTTCAGGGGGATTACCACCGAGCAGATCACCAATACGCTCCGCATGGCGCTTGGGGGAGTCGATGCCGGGCTTCTGCATAATGATACAGAGCTCGAGCCGGTCGGTATCGAGCTGCGTCTTCCGATTTCTTCGAGAGCATCGATCCTTGACCTGTCGGAAATTTTTGTCAAATCTCAGGGGATGGGCTCACTGACAACCCGATTGCCTGCCGGTGAAATGATCCCGCTCTCCGAGCTTGTTTCCATCGAGGAAACCATCGAGGACAAGAGTATCTATCGTAAAGACCTGAAAAATGTGGTCTATGTAACGGCAGATGTTGCAGGTGTTACCGAAAGTCCGGTCTATGCCATGCTCGAGATGGATGAAAAGATCAAGAAGCTTAAAACGCCGGGAGGTTACACGATTTCTCCGCTCTATACAGCACCGCCCTTCAGTGAAGAAAAACTCTCAATGAAGTGGGATGGTGAATGGCAGATAACGTTCGAAGTGTTCAGGGACCTGGGAACGGCATTTGCCGTCGTGCTTGTGATCATCTATCTTCTCATTGTAGGCTGGTTCCAATCATTCAGAACTCCGCTGGTGATGATGGTAGCTATTCCGCTCAGCCTCGTGGGGATTATTCCCGGCCATTTCATTCACGGGGCGTTCTTTACTGCGACGAGCATGATCGGCATGATTGCTCTTGCCGGTATCATGGTGAGAAACTCTGTGTTGATCATTGACTTCATACAGTTGCGTGTTCAGGAAGGGGTTGCTTTGAAAGAGGCCGTGATCGAATCTGCTGCTGTAAGGACACGGCCGATCCTTTTAACTGCGGGTACGGTGGTTATCGGTGCGATTGTGATTCTGTTTGATCCGATCTTCCAGGGACTTGCAATTTCGCTGATGTGGGGAGCGATCCTTTCGACCATACTGACACTTGGCGTGGTTCCGCTGACCTATTATCTCGTTGAGAAGAAAAAGATTGTATAAATTATTATCTGCTTAAGACAATGAAATTTCTTGCGATCATGGGGCATGAGGAGACCCGACCCCAGGTTCGGGATCTTTTCAAAAGGTTTGAAGTATTGATGTTCAGCAACATGTCGATAAAGGGGTGTTACTGTGACAAAGGGATCACCGGCCAGGCAAACTGGCCGATAGACAAGGGAGTAGGTTCTTATTCGTCTCTCTGCTTTGCGATTGTTGAAGATGACAAGGCAGAGCAGATTATTGCCGAACTTGAAAACAAGCCCATTGCCGTCGAGCCTGAGTTTCCTGCAAGGGCTTTCTTGATGAATGTTGAAAAAATGGTTTGATGTCATGTACCTGAAACAGTTCCGCACGGGAGGTGACCGAAATTTCGGATACCTGGCTGCCGACAAAGAAAGCAAACAGGCATTCGTTGTCGATCCATCAAACAATCCGGCAATGATCGTCGATGATGCCCGTGAGCAGGGGCTCACCATTCGTTATGTCTTTTGTACCCACGGCCATTACGATCATACAAGCGGCAATGAAGAGATCGCACGCTTGACCGGAATTGTCCCTTTGCTCTACGGAGCTGTTTGCCGGGTAACGGGTATAAGAGTGGAGGACGGCGCGGTTTTTCCTCTTGGAAACCTCGATGTACGGATCATCCATACGCCCGGCCATACGCCTGATTCAATTTGCCTGCATGCAGGCGATGCGCTCTTTACCGGCGACACGCTTTTTGTCGGTAAAGTCGGCGGTACCGATCTTGGAGAGCAGGCTGAAGAAGAGTACCGATCGCTCCATGAAAAACTCATGGTCCTTCCTGAAAATACAAGAGTGTTCCCCGGGCATGATTACGGAACAGCCGCGCAATCGACCATCGGCGAAGAAAAACGCGGCAATCCTTTTCTGATTCAGCCGGATCTCGAAGCGTTCATCGACCTGAAGAGAAACTGGGCGGCGTATAAGAAGGCACACGGGATAGCGTAAATCAGTCGGCAGTATGCAGTCTTCAGTCAGCAGGCCAGTGTGGAAGAAAATAAAGACAAGCATACCGGCGATAAAAAAATACGATGATGAACGTGTAACAATTTGGCCTGATAGTTCAGGTCTCCGGTTGCCTACTGCCAACTGCCTACTGAAGACTGATCCCCTCCTCTTTTCTCCCCTTCCCGATTGTGACGTTTTGGAATTTTTTTGTACATTTTCTGCTCATGCCCGTTTCGGGAGGAGTAATCTCTGCCTTTTTTATAGCATTCGTGTATAAGCATTCGTTTATATACTTATAGTGTTAACCGGAGAATCATATATCCTTACTAACCAGAGACTTATCGATATGGACCAGCTTGTTAAATTGCGTACCCAACCTGTTTCTGCACTGATGCAGAAGGACTTTCATACCATTAAGGGCAGTTGCACGGTTGCCGAGGCAATTCAGTTAATGAAGAAAGACAACCAGAGCGGACTTATTGTAGAACCAAGGAATGAGGATGACTGTTACGGTGTTGTGACCGAAAAAGATATTCTTGAGAAAGTGATAGATCCCGGGGAGGATATTCATCGCGATCCATGGAACACTCCAGTTTTCCAGATCATGAGCAAGCCGGTTATCAGCATCAATCCCAGTCTCAGGATCAAATATGCATTGCGGCTCATGAAGAGAACCAATGTTCGTCGTCTGACTGTCATGGACCATGACAAGGTTGTCGGTGTGCTCAACATGAGCGATGTCCTCCATGCCGTTGAGGAATTGCCGGCCCATGATGACAATGTTGCATTGTAACCTGCCGTAGTAGTTTGATTTCGCTTCTTTTAACGTATTTGTGATTCATAGAAAGACGGGCCTGGCGATTGCCGGCCCGCATAACCACTGAAGCTGCGGGCGCAGTTCAGAGAAGGAGATTTAACTGTATGAAGCCATTTGATATAGTTGTCGTAGGCGGCGGCGGTTCAGGTTTGTATGCGGCCATGGAAGCCATGAAAACCAATCCTTCGCTTAATATAGCAGTGCTTTCCAAGGTCTATCCAAACCGTTCGCACACGTCTGCAGCACAGGGTGGTGCTAACGCTGCACTGGCAAACAAGGCAAAGGATGATACGGTGGACATGCATATTTTTGACACGATCAAGGGCAGCGACTACCTGGCTGATCAGGATGCAGTTGAGGTATTGTGTTCGGAGGCACCGAAGATTATCCGGGAACTTGACAACATCGGAACGCCGTGGTCCAGAATGGAAGACAAGACCATTGCACAGCGGCCTTTTGGCGGCGCCGGCAGGCCACGCTGCTGTTACTGTGCCGACAAGACAGGTCACACTATTCTGCAGAGTCTCTATGAGCAGTGCCTCAAGAAAGGTGTTTTCTTTTTCAACGAATACTTTGTGCTGAATCTTGCTACGAGCGGCAGCCGTTTAAAAGGATTGATTGCCATGAACATGCGAACCGGAAAGGTCGAGGCATTTCCGGCAAGGACGGTTATCCTGGCAACGGGAGGATATGCAAAGATGTACTGGAACCGCTCCAGCAATGCGGCAGGCAATACCGGAGACGGTCAGGCTATCGCTTATCGCGCGGGTATTCCGCTCAAGGATATGGAGTTCGTACAGTTTCATCCGACCGGCCTCAGAAAGAGCGGTCTGCTGGTAACCGAAGGTGCGAGGGGTGAAGGCGGTTATCTGGTCAACAAGGATGGCGACCGCTTCATGAACAAATATGCACCGGAGAAAATGGAGCTCGGACCACGTGATCTTGTTTCACGTTCCATTGAAACCGAGATCCTTGAGGGTAGGGGATTTGACAGCCCGGCAGGGCCATATATGCATCTTGACCTGACACATCTCGGCGCGGACATCATCAAGTCAAGACTTCCGCAGATCCGCGAAATGTCCATGTATTTCGAGGGAGTCGATCCGATCGATGAACCGATTCCCATCAGACCCACAGCGCATTACTCCATGGGAGGAATAGATACCGATATTGCCGGACGAACGGTTATGGACGGCGTGTATGCAGCAGGTGAAGCTGCATGTGTTTCGGTGCACGGGGCAAACCGCCTTGGCGGTAACTCTTTGCTGGATATTCTTGTTTTCGGAAGAATTACCGGTCACACGGTGGCGGAAGAGGCCCGGAAGTTCGAGCCGGCCGAAATCTCCCCCGCGGAACTCAAGGCGACGGAAGAAGAACTGAGGGAGTATATGAAGCCATCCGGTCATTATGAACGTTACGGAGCACTTCGTGAAGAGCTGGGACATACCCTTGGTCAAAATGTCGGGATTTTCAGGGAAGCATCTAAAATAAAGAAAGGCATTTCGGACATAAACGAGCTTCAGGAACGCTTCAAGCATGTACGTGTTTTCGACACCAGTGATGTTTTCAACACGAACCTTATGCAGGTTCTTGAATTGAAAAACATGCTGGATCTTTCGGAAACGGTCGCTGCCGGTGCTTTTGCCAGGGAGGAAAGCCGAGGATCGCATACCAGAACGGATTTTCCAAAGCGTGATGATGAAAACTGGCACAAACATACGACATATACCCGTATTGACGGTAAACCGCAGATCGGCGAAAAACCGGTCACCATGGGTAAGCATGAGCTGCAGGAAAGAACTTATTAAATCTTCAGGTCAGGGTGATGACTTCGTCTATGAAGTGACATTACTCTGTCCGGACAACATTCAGCGGGACGGAATTTATGGCAGAGCATAAAGAAGAGATGAGGGATATAACCTTCAGGATTAACCGGTTCAATCCTCAGGTAGACAACAAGCCCTACTTTGACGATTACACCATTCCGGTTGAAAGGGGTATTACCGTTCTCAGGGCCTTGAACTATATCAAGGAGCATGTGGATGCAACCGTGAGCTTCAGGGCCTTCTGTCAGGCAGGTATTTGCGGTTCATGCGGTATGAGAATCAACGGGATGTCGAAACTTGCCTGCACTACCCAGGTATGGGATGAACTGGATAGGTGCAAGGTTGACAATGTCATCAAGATCGAGCCCCTGAGAAACATGCCGCTTATCAAGGATCTTATTGTCGATATGGACCCGATGGTGGATAAAATGAAGAAATACTCCAACTGGGTCGAATCGATCATGCCCGAAGAGAAAATGGGGGAAAAAGAGTTTCTCATCGCCGAGGAGGAATTTCAGGAGTATGACAAGGCGACCGATTGTATTCTTTGTGCTTCATGTATGTCCGAGTGTTCAATTTTACGGGCACATAAGGAATATGTCGGGCCCGCGGTTCTTCTGAAATCGCACAGGATGAATGTTGACAGCCGGGACGGGGCGCACAACATGCGTATCGGAGAACTTGTCAAGGATCACGGTGTTTGGGATTGTACGCATTGTTACCGCTGTCAGGAAGCCTGTGTGAAGAGCATTCCTATAATGGACGGTATTCATGGCGTGCGTGAAGACGCACTCATTTCCCGAGGCGTAAAAGATACAAGCGGAGCAAAACACGCCGAAGCATTTATGGAGGATCTTCCGAAAAAAGGAAAACTTATCGAGGCAACGCTGCCGATCAGAACCAACGGTGTGGGATGGACTCTGAAAAACCTGCTGCCGATGGCATTTAAGATGATCCTGAAGCGCAGGACGCCTCCTCCTCCGCCATTGGTCAAGCCTGCCAAGGGGATCAAGAAATTCCGTGAGGAATTCAATGAGATGAGCGACCATGTCAAGCGTGATCGAAAGGAGCAAAAAAATAAATCAGGAGAATAGCAGTATGAAGCGATACGCATATTATCTCAGCTGCATCAATGAGTCCATGACCAAAGAGGTTGATAAATCCATTGAACTATGGCAGAATGACCTTGAGATAGACTTTGTCAAACTGCACGAGAGCACCTGTTGCGGTGGTAGTAACCTCGATTATGTCAGTCCGAAGCATTTTGCACTGGTGAACGGCAGGAACATCGCTTTGGCTGAAAAGCTCGGACTTGATCTGGTGACATCCTGTAATACCTGTTTATTGACTATCAGAAGTGCGAAACAGAAACTGGACGAGTCTGAAGCGCTCCGTGACGAGGTTAACGGAATTCTGAAAAAAGAGGGACTCGAATACAAGGGGACATCTGAAGTGCGTCATCTGCTCTGGGTGCTGAACGAGGACGTCGGTCTCGATACAATCGCCAACAAGGTCAAGGTTCCCCTGAAAAACTACAAGATCGCGCCGTTTTACGGGTGCCACATTCTGCGGCCATCCAACATTCTCGGCAAGGACGATCCTCTTGAACCTACTTCACTGGACAAGCTGATCGAAGCCCTTGGCGGAAAGGTGGTTTCTTTCGAGCATAAGAACAAATGCTGTGGTTTCCATACGCTTCTTGTTGCCGAGGAAGAATCGCTGAATGTCGCAGCCGAAGCGCTCGGCGAGGCAATCGATTCAAGTGCCGATTTCATTGTAACTCCTTGTCCGCTTTGCCATACCGTACTCGACAGTTATCAGGCAAAGGCTCTGAAGCGGGCAAACATCAAAAAGTCCATTCCGGTTTTTCATCTCTCTGAAATGATCGGCCTTGCGCTGGGGTATACCCACAGGCAGTTGGGGATAAAGCGCCATATTGTGACGTAACTACACCTTTATTAATGTATTGCGCGCCATGATTGCTTCGCTGTCCCGACCTGTCAGGATCGAAATCCTCATGTCCCGGCAAGTCGGGACACCCCGGTTTTAAAGTTTATCCCGATTTTATCGGGACTCCGTTCGCCTCGTACTCAACTCGCGCTCTCATAGACAATTAATAGAGGTGATTGTGGCTCTCAGTGATCGTCACTCTGATGGCCGGTTAGTTATAAACGGGTGGTTTTCAAAAACGCACAAAAAAGCGTAGCTTAGCACTTTCTTGGATGGCTCTCACCTGGGAAATTTGACGGCAGGTGGGCAGCGTTTTTTTATAACTTGTTTAAATTTTGCATTGCAGCATGCTCAAAAATGATCTTTTTCTTCGGGCGTTAAAACGGCAGCCGGTACCAAGGACGCCAATATGGGTAATGCGTCAGGCAGGGCGTTATTTGCCGGAATACCGTGCAGTCAGGGAGAAAACCGATTTCCTGACACTGTGTAAAACTCCTGAACTTGCAACGGAAGTTACTATCCAGCCCGTTGATATCATTGGCGTTGACGCAGCCATTATTTTTTCGGATATTCTTGTCGTCAATGAAGCCATGGGCATGAATGTTGAAATCATAGAGTCCAAAGGCATCAGACTTACCCCCCCTATCCGTTCCCAGGTGGACATCGATCGTCTTATCATACCGGATATCAATGAAAAGCTCGGCTATGTCCTCGATGCGATCCGGATGACTAAAAGAGAGCTGGACAACAGGGTTCCCCTGATCGGCTTTTCCGGGGCGGCCTGGACCCTCTTTACCTATGCTGTAGAAGGTGGCGGCTCGAAGAATTATGCTTTTGCCAAGAAAATGATGTATCGTGAGCCCAAAATGGCACACATGCTGCTCAGCAAGATCTCAAGCGTTATTACAGAATATCTTTTGATGCAGATAGATGCCGGCGCGGATGCCGTTCAGATTTTCGATTCCTGGGCAAGCGCTCTTTCCGAGGATGATTACCGTGAGTTTGCGCTTCCCTATATCAAGGAAAGTGTCCAGGCGGTGAAAACAAAGTACCCTGATACGCCGGTTATTGTCTTTTCAAAAGACTGCAACACCATTCTCTCCGATATTGCCGACACCGGCTGCGATGCCATGGGGCTTGGGTGGAACATGGATATTGCCAAGGCCCGCGCCGAGCTTAAAGACAGGGTGACGCTTCAGGGTAACATGGACCCGACGGTGCTGTATGGAACCCATGATAAAATCAGGGCGGAAGCTGCCAAAATCCTCGAACGTTTCGGAAAACATACCGAAGCCTCGGGCCACGTTTTCAATCTCGGTCATGGTATTCTTCCCGATGTCGATCCGGCCAATCTTAAATGCCTGGTTGACTTTGTCAAAGAAGAGAGCACCAAGTATCACTAAGCATTTTCGCATTCCTCTTTTCAACTCCGCTTTTCTTCAAGGATAAGCGGAGTTTTTTTTGCCCGCTCAGTCTCCCGCCAACCACAATCTCCATTTTATTATATTTGTTTTTATATGACGCAAACCGAGGCCCCGAGAGCATGAACCGCAAAAAATCATGGTGACAATGCCCCCATCGGAAAGGTTCAAGCAGAAGCTTGCCCATATCATTTTCGATTACAATACCGTACCGTCAAAGATGTTCGATCTTTTTCTGATTGCGGCTATTGTTATCAGTGTCATCGTTGTCATGCTTGACAGCGTATCTGGCATCCATGCGGTGTACGGTGATTTTTTTTATGTCCTTGAATGGTTTTTTACCGTCATTTTTACGGTTGAATACGGCATGAGGCTCTATGTTGCCACCAACCGGATGCGTTACGCCCGAAGTTTTTTCGGAATTATCGATCTGCTGTCAATTCTGCCGACCTATTTCAGCATTTTTTTTCCCGGCACGCAATACTTGCTTGTTATCAGGTTTTTCAGGGTGTTGAGGATCTTCAGGCTGCTCAAGCTTGTGAAGTTTGTCAAGGAAGGTGAATATGTAAGAAACGCGATTCTTGCTTCAAGCCGTAAAATACTTTTTTTCCTTTTTTTCGTAATGGTTACGGTCAGCATCATCGGTGCTCTCATGTATCTTATTGAGGGTGAGGAGCATGGTTTCCACAGTATTCCTGAAGGGGTATACTGGGCGATTGTCACCATAACCACAGTGGGGTATGGAGATATCTCACCCCAGACCATTCCGGGCAGGGCGCTTGCTGCAATGTTGATGATTATCGGTTACAGTATTATCGCTGTTCCAACCGGGATTGTATCGGCGGAGATGGCTTCCATGAACGAGCAGCTACATGCAGACCTGTCAAAGTTAAACTCCTGCTGCAAAATCATTGACCACGATGGCGATGCGAGGCACTGTAAAGAGTGCGGTAAACCGCTGGACTAGTGGTGAGTGGTGCCTGGAGAGAGGGGTTCTTGCTATTTCCGGAAAGGGCCGATCACCCCATATTCAATTTTTACCGGCTTGATCCTGTAAGTCAGGACCGGACGGTAGGCGTGTTCTGAAACGCTTTCGGCAATGCTGCCTTCAATAAGATGCGAGAGTCCTGATCTTCCATGAGTCGGGACACAGATCATGTCGGCCTGCATGTCCCTTGCGAAATGCAGGATTCCCTCTTCTTCGCTGTCGTCGTTATAGATGTTTATGGTATAATTGCTGAGCTTTTGTTCTTCGGCAAATCCCTCCATGAGCTGACGGCTGTATCTCGATGTTTCAAAATGTGATCTTGTGTTTACCTTGAGCAGATGCAGCGTGGCATCATACAGTGAGGCAAAGTCCTGCAGGGCATTGAAACCCGCAGCGATTTCGCCATAGAAATTCGAGCCGAAGACAATGTTCGACGGGCAGAAATAAGAAACGGGCTCCTTGATGGTTAGCACCAGGCAAGAAGCGTGCTGGATAACCTTCTCGGTTGTCGAGCCGACAAGAATCCTGTTGATTCCCTGGCGCCCGTGTGATCCGATAACAATAAGGTCGAACGCTTCGTCGGCGGCTTTGCGTGATATTTTTTCATACGGGGTGTCAAAATCCACCGAGTAGGTTACATCGATGTCGCTGCACTGATCGCATTCTGCTGTCTGGGCAAGCTTGTTTTCGATTTCTTCAAGAACATTCGTACTCCCGAGAGCCCTGTAGGCGATGATATCGGTTATTTCAGGGTAGTCGGGAACCTCTATGACATGGTACAGATGGAGTTCAGCGCCACTCTTTCTTGCGATACTGGCGGCTACCTCGAAAGCATAGGAGGCCTGATCTGAAAAATCTGTCGGTACAAGAATCCGTTTCATGGCGGCTTACATTGGTTAACGCTCCTATGTAGAAGGTAAAAAAATGCAGCGTATATTAGGGCACCTCTATTTATTTATTCCGCGATTCAACTACTTCGCTGATCCCGACAAGTCGGGATCGAAACCCTCATGTCCCGACAGGTCGGGTCACTCCGGTTTTGTAGTTTATCCCGATTGTATCGGGTCTCCGTTCGCCTTGTTTTTGAACCGCTCATGACAATAAATAGAGGTGCCCATTAGTATTAGTACTGACAAGGGGGAATCAGTGGGCAGTCGGCAACTGGCAGTCAGCAGTCCTCAGTCAGCAGTATTCAGTGAGTCGGGAGTGGGCAGCTGTCTTCAGTTGGCCAAAAGTAAAGGCCAGAGGTCAAAATTAGAGTGTTTGGGTAATCGGGAATCGGGGTCGAAAAGGAATCGATTGGCAGTAGGCGATCGCGAGATGGCAAGCAGGTGAGTTACTGTTTGCAGGGGTTTTACTATATTACTTCCCGGTGAGAGATCGTGTAAGGATTGACAGCTGTATATGGAGCATGAGTCCCCTGATACAAAAATGGAAGATCGCGTGCGCAAGGCTATGGGGCTCAGCGCACGGCTGAAGCAACAGGTTGCCGATTCGCAGAGTTCTGAAATTGTCGCAATGGCCGGAATTATTGCCCGCTCATTCGAAGCAGGGGGAAAGCTGTTGATCTGCGGCAATGGAGGCAGTGCTTCCGATGCGCAGCACCTGGCTACCGAGTTTACTATTCGTTACAGAAAAAGTGTTGCCAGAAAGGCACTGCCGGCGATTGCACTCTCGGCTGATACAGCCGCTCTTACCGCAGGTGCAAATGATCTGGGATATGATCAGGTTTTTGCCCGGCTTGTGGAAGCTTATGGTAAGCGGGGAGACGTCATCCTCGGGATTTCAACCAGCGGCAACAGCATGAGCATCTATAATGCTCTTCGGCAAGGCGGTTCACAGGGGCTTCATACTCTTGCCCTGCTCGGTGGAGACGGCGGCGCTGTCCGTGAAGTTTCCGGGCTTTCGGTCGTCGTACCGTACGCTGAAGCGGCAGACAGGGTCCAGGAATGTCATATTGCCATAGGGCATGTTATTATAGAATGTGTGGAAAGTATCATGGGGTATTGCAAGTAACCTGCTTAATAAACGGAAAACATACTGCATATGACCATCAAGACTATAGAGGGAACACTCGATGCAAAAAACATGAAGTTTGCACTGGTGGTTTCCAGATTCAACGATTTTATCGGACAGAAGCTTGTCGAGGGTGCGCTTGACTGTATCCTCCGCCATGGCGGGTCCGACGAACATGTAGAGGTTGTCAAATGTCCCGGTGCATTCGAGCTCCCGGCGGTTGCAAAAAAAGCAGCCCTGACCGGCCGTTATGATGCGGTTATCGCTCTTGGTGCGATTATCAGGGGTGCTACCTCTCACTACGATGTGATCGCAGCAGAAGCAACAAAAGGTATTGCCCAGGCTGGTCTCGAAACCATGATCCCCATTACCTTTGGAGTGCTGACTACCGACAATCTCGAGCAGGCTATCGAACGCGCGGGAACCAAAGCCGGTAACAAGGGCTTCGACGCGGCTCTGGCAGCGATAGAAATGGTCAATCTTTACCGGCAGGTCTGATTTTCTCTCCCGGTATCGGGTAGGACATATTCAGGAGAGTTCCCTATGAGCGCAACGCATGGCAGGACAATTCTGGCCGGTATTGCCGGCGGGGCGTCCATGAACGTTGTAATGCTGCTTACCTTTCGGCTGCTTGGTTTCGGCTGGAACGGCGGGGGTATCCTGCTTACATCACCGCATCAAAGCCGCAAGCTCATAGCGGTCTGGACGGAAATGGAGCCAATACCGCTTGTTGTCAATACACCGGCTCCGATCATTACCGGGATCATCCTCTATGGCATTATGCATGCCTATATCTACCGGTGGGTCGCTCCCGCATGGCCGGCAGGAATTCTCAAGCGTGGGTTACGGTTCTCGATCCTTGTTTTTGTGATGGCATTTCTCTTCTGGGAGTTCTTCACCCCGTTCAACATGTTCGGTGAACCCCTGCACCTGATAGCTCTTGAACTTGTATTCTGGGCCTGCATAGCTTTTGCCGACGGGATGACGATCGCGGGGATCGTTGAAAAAAGGTTACGGTAATGGGATATACTGAACCGGATCTTTCAAAATCTGCGCTTGTGACCATTGACGTTCAGCGCGATTTTTCGCTGAGAGGGGCCCCTGCTGAAATTGCCGGAACTATGGAAAACGTGCCGAACATGGTGAGACTGCTCTCTATGTTTCGCAAAGTTTTCAGGCCGATTGTCCATGTTGTTCGTTTGTACCGGGCGGACGGTTCCAACGTCGATCTCTGCCGGCGCGCACTGATTCGAAGCGGTACAAGCGTCGTTCGTCCGGGTTCGGAGGGGGCGGAACTGGTTGGTGAACTGCTTCCTGATCCGACTGCAAAACTTGACTGTGGACTTCTGCTTGACGGGGGTGTCCAGTTTTGCAGTCAAAATGAATCAGTTATCTACAAACCACGCTGGGGAGCATTTTATCAGACACCTCTTCAGAAACACCTTGAAGCTCTGAAGGTCAACACGATTGTTGTTTGCGGGTGTAATTTCCCGAATTGTCCCAGAACTACAATCTACGAGGCGAGCGAAAGAGATTTCAAAGTGGTCCTTGTTCGGGATGCGGTTTCGGGACTTTATCGGAAGGCTGAAGAAGAATTACTGAACATAGGTGTTCATCTTAGCTCGACCGCAGATCTGGCGGGGAGTTTTGGGAGGTGACGATGCGGTATTTCGGATCGTTTGCGCAGAGTAAAAAGGTTGAGCTTTCTGCAATGACCCTGAAACAGATTCGGCATGAGTTTGGTGCAGAGGTCGAGCCTTTTACCCTGCATATCCCTTTGCCTGAGTTGCTCGCCGGTGCATGGATGGCGTGCAGGGAATCGTTGCTGGTCGGCATTGTACGTCGTGATCTGAAAGAAGCAGTGGCAGCAACCGTTTCGGCGGTCAATCGCTGTCCTTATTGTGTCGATGCCCACAACATCATGATGCTTGCTTTCTCCGGAAGGGAATACTCCTCTGCGATTTCGGAAAGCCGGTATGACGCAATTGCAGATGAGGGTGTCCGGGAGGTTGTCCGATGGGCGGCGGCAACCCGCTCTCCCGGCTCATCGGAACTGAATGCCCCACCGTTTCCTCCTGATGAAGCGCCTGAATTTATCGGGACGGCACTGTTTTTCCATTACATCAACCGGATGGTAACAATACTGCTGGGCAGATCTCCCCTGCCGTTTTCCAAAGGTACACCAAAAAAGGCCGCGATGCGGATGGCTGCATGGTATTTCGGGAGAGCGATCCACTTGTCGGGGACGCCATGTGCTTCGCTTGATCTGCTGCCGCCGGCTGATTTGCCCGAAGACCTGCGATGGTCGAAATCATCCCGATGCATATCAGGTGCTTATGCGGCATTTTCCAGGGCCGTCGATGACGCAGGTTCGGAGGTTCTTCCCGAAAAGGTCAGAAATGCTATTGGTCATATTCTCGATATGTGGGACGGCAAGGACCCCGGAACCCTTGAATCCCTGATCGCCCTGAACCTCGGAAAATATACCGGCAGATCAAGAGCGGCAGGCGAACTTGCGCTTTGTGCGGCGCTGGCTCCTTATCGTGTGACCGAACGTCTGGTTTCGGCTTTTGCAAGCCACCATCCCGGCGACAGGCAGTTGCTTGCGGTTCTTGCATGGGGCAGCTTTGCCGCAGCAAGGCGAATAGGGGAATGGATTGGAAAGCCTTTCGAGGAAAAGTACCGCTAAGCTGCGCCGGGTGATTGGCCCAGGTTGTTGCTGATGGTTTCGTAGACGGCATCCTGCAGCTCCTGGGCGTTTTTCCCTCTGGTCGCGATAGGTCTTCCGATAATGAGCTGGACCCTTGCTTTGCTTATTCTGAGGCTGTTTTTCGGGGTTATGCGGTTGCTGCCGATAATGGTTACCGGGAGTATTGGGGCATGGGCTTTCTGGGCGATCATGAACGCTCCGCGTTTGAAAGGCTGAATCTCGCCGGTTTTCGATCTGGTGCCTTCGGGGAAAATATGGATCGAACGTCCGTTTTTCAGAACTTCTGCAGCTTTCAAAAGGCTTTTCAGAGCTTCCTTGTTTTGACCGCGCTTGATCAGCACGTAGCCCGCCTGTTTGATTGCCCAGCCGAATATCGGGATTTTACCCAGTTCCTCCTTGGCGACGAAACGCATATTGAGGTGAATGGAACCGAGTATGAGCGGGATGTCTGCCATACCGGCGTGATTACTTACGATCAGATAGTTTGTATTCGGGTTGTACTGTTCTTCTCCGGTTATTTCGATACGTATTCCCATCAGTCGCGCACAGAAACGGCCCCACCATGCAGCCATGCGGTGGAAACGGTCGCCGCTGGGATCGAAGAGGTTTACCAGGAGTGCGAGCAGGAGCCCGAAAAACATGACCGGCAAAACAACCAGGAAAAATAAAAGGGTCTGGAGGGTCATCCGGAAGTCAAAAGTCAAAGATTAAAAGGCAAAATTCAAAAGTAAAAAGTAAAAAAATCCTTCTTCCCTTGCCAACTGCCAACTGCGGACTGATTTCCCCTTGTCGCTGGATATGCGTCACTGAATCAAAGCTTCGAAAGAAAACCTGCGAGGTCTCTGTAGTCGGAGCTGATCGGTATCGAGATTTTCTGCTTGTCGAGCACTTCCTGAAGACGGTCCGGAATAGAGATATCCATGTCGAGGGCTTCCCTGATCGCATCGAGGAATTTCGCCGGATGGGCCGTTGACATCACTGCTGCAGGTTTGTCAAACCCGCTGTTTGATTCCCTGAATTTTTCAAGAGCCCGGTAGCCTACTGCGGTATGAGGGTCCATGATATACCCCAGGCGGTTGTAGACCTTGCTGATTGTATCAAGCGTTTCGCTGTCTGAAACCGAGCAGCCTGAAATATCAGCCGCCATTGCATGGTGATTGTCTCCATAGAAATGTCTCAACCGGGCGAAGTTGCTCGGATTGCCCACATCCATCGCCGATGAGAGCGTTGCAACCGTAGGGTGCGGCTCATAACGCCCCTCTTCGAGATAACGGGTTACGCTGTCATTGACATTGGAGCCGGCGATGAAGTGTCCGATCGGGAAGCCCATCATTTTCGCAAGCACTCCGCCGGTCAGATTGCCGTAATTACCGCTTGGAACGGAAAACACGACTTTTTTCCCGGGATGTCTTGCAGCAAGCCGTAAAGCACCCCAGGCATAATAAAACGTTTGCGGGATCAAACGTGATATGTTGATGGAATTTGCCGATGTCAATGACAGACGCTGCTTCAGCTCCGTATCCATGAAAGCCTGTTTTACAAGGCGTTGACAATCGTCGAAATCACCGTCAACCTCGAGAGCGGTCACATTGCCGCCGACAGTTGTAAGCTGCTGCTCCTGCAGACGGCTGACTTTACCTGAAGGGTAGAGCAATACCACCCGTGTGTTCGGAACCCCTTTGAAGCCATATGCCACTGCACTTCCGGTATCGCCCGATGTAGCAACAAGAATGGTGATAAGCGTGTGGTCTTCTTCTGCGAAATAGCCCGTTAGATGAGCGAGAAAACGGGCTCCATAATCCTTGAAAGCCAGAGTTGGCCCGTGAAAAAGCTCTTCGATGTATGTGCCTTCATCTATTTCCACAAGAGGGGTTTTAAACGTGAAACAGTCCTCGACGATTGCGGCAAGGCGGTCGTCGGGGATTTCACCGTCGTTGAACTTTTTTGCAATGGCAAAGGCTATATCGTTAAACGGGGCATCACCGAGCAATGCAATTTCCTCATCGGAAAAACCGGGTATTGCCGACGGGACATAGAGGCCGCCGTCGGTAGCGAGGCCTTCGAGTGTTGCTTTTTTCAGCGATGCAGGAGTGGATTTTTTATTTGTGCTGTAGAATATCATGAGAGTGGCTATTAGATAACTTTTGCTCCCTCCTTGCAGACGGGAGAAACCCAGATATCGGATTGCAGTTTTTCCGGGATGTTTAAAAAAGCATCCTGCATGGATTTTCCGACGGTTACGGCTGTTTCATACGATGAAGAAAAAGCGAAAATCGAAGGGCCCGAGCCGGCGATACTGCAGCCGAGAGCGCCTGCTTCGAGTGCTGCATGTTTTACTGTGTAAAAGCCCGGAATGAGCGGGGCTCTTTTCGGTTCGGCTATCACATCCACGAGGGATCTGCCGATCAGTTCGTAGTCCGAAGTGAGCAATCCTGAAACAAGCGCTCCGACATTACCCCACTGCTGTGTTGCTGTTTTCAGGGCTACCGAGCGGGGCAGAACAGAGCGAGCATAGGCCGTTCGAACCTCGATATGCGGATGGGCAAGCGTGCAGAAAAGGTCCGGAGGGGAAGGGATCGTGATCAGGTCTATAGGATTGTAACTGCGAATCAGTACAAAATTACCGAGCATTGCGGGAGCGGCGTTATCCGCATGGGCCGAGCCGCAGGCGACACGTTCGCCTTCAATCGCAAAATGTACGAGATCCATTTTGCTGCAGGGGCTTCCCATCAGTTCATTTGCAGCTACAAGGGCAGCCGCGGCGCTTGCCGCGCTGCTGCCCATGCCGCTGCTGAGCGGAAGGTTCTTTCTCAGTTCGAGCTCTATATGGCCTTCGAAATCAATGCCTTTATGTGTCCGGATATATTCAAGGAACTTCAGGACGACAAAGCTGGAGGTGTTTTTTTTTGCATCTCTCGGCAGGGCACCGCCATCTCCGCTGATCGAGGTGATTGATACGGGAATTGCTTCCGTTCTGTCTTTCCTGTGGGTCAGAACCACTTCGTCACCCGGCTCCGTAATGGCAAACCCAAGGACATCAAAACCACAGGCGACATTTCCGATGGTTGCCGAAGCAAATCCGGTGACAGTTTTCATACGGGCATACGTTGCTTAATAATTCTTGCCTGGATGGAGTAGTGCTGGACGTTGAGGAATAGAGATTTCCGGTATACAAGAGTATTTGAATTACTAATACCTTTTCCTTAAATTAGGCATTCAAATTTTTAGGAAAGAGTTTCGACGGAGTCTGATCTGATTTTCTAAAGAAAGTATAATAAAATAAACTTTCTCCATTCTTCACAAATAACAAAGCTAATTACGATATGTCTACAACAGTCAGGCCTGATGAGGTTTCGGCCATACTCCGCAAGCACCTGGCCGGGTTCGATTCGGAAGCGGATGTCTATGATGTGGGAACCGTGCTCCAGGTGGGTGATGGTATTGCGCGTATTTATGGATTATCGAAGGTTGCAGCAGGTGAACTTCTCGAGTTTCCTGGCGATGTCATGGGTATGGCATTGAACCTTGAAGAAGATAATGTCGGGGCTGTTCTGTTTGGTGAATCTGACTCGGTCAAGGAGGGGGATACTGTCAAAAGGACCGGTATTCTCGCTTCGATTCCGGTAGGTGAGGCCATGCTCGGAAGAGTTATCAATCCGCTGGGTGAGCCGATTGACGGAAAAGGGCCGATCGACACCAAAATCCGTCTTCCTCTCGAGCGAAGGGCGCCGGGCGTTATTTTCCGTAAATCGGTGCATGAACCTCTTCAGACAGGTCTGAAGGCGATCGACTCCATGATCCCGATCGGGCGCGGCCAGCGAGAGCTGATAATCGGTGACCGACAGACAGGGAAAACCGCTGTTGCAATCGACACGATCATCAACCAGAAGGGCAAAGATGTTTTCTGTATTTATGTCGCGATAGGACAGAAAGGCTCGACGATCGCTCAGGTTGTCAATACTCTCGAGCAAAACGGTGCGATGGAATATACGACAGTTATTGCTGCGTCAGCTTCCGATCCGGCACCGATGCAGTTTATCGCTCCCTATGCGGGTGCGACTCTCGGTGAGTATTTCCGTGATACCGGCCGTCATGCACTGGTTATTTACGATGACCTTTCCAAGCAGGCGGTAGCCTATCGTCAGCTCTCTCTTCTGCTGCGCAGACCTCCGGGACGTGAGGCATACCCCGGCGATGTGTTTTATCTGCACTCCCGTCTTCTCGAACGGGCAGCTAAAATAACAGACGACCAGGAGACCGCAAAAAAAATGAACGACCTTCCCGAGCCGCTGAAGCCCATGGTCAAGGGGGGAGGAAGCCTTACCGCTTTGCCGATTATCGAGACCCAGGCAGGCGATGTGTCGGCCTACATTCCGACCAACGTTATTTCTATCACCGACGGTCAGATCTTTCTTGAATCCAATCTTTTCAACGCCGGTCAGAGGCCTGCGATCAACGTCGGTATTTCGGTCTCGCGTGTGGGGGGCAGTGCCCAGATCAAGGCCATGAAGAAGGTTGCAGGAACACTGCGTCTCGATCTTGCACAGTTTCGTGAGCTTGAGGCCTTTTCGAAATTCGGTTCTGACCTTGACAAGGCGACCAAGGCACAGCTCGATCGCGGTGCACGCCTGGTTGAAATTCTCAAACAGGGGCAGTATGTACCGATGGCGGTTGAAAAACAGGTTGCCATTATTTTTGTCGGTACCCAGGGTCTCCTGGACAAGCTTGATGTGGATCATGTTCGCAGGTTTGAAGAAGAGTTTCTCAGCCTTCTTGAACATAAACATGCCGACCTGTTGAAAGCCATTGCTGAAACCGGTCAGATGGACGCCGATGTTGCAAGCAGGCTGAAAGAGGTTGCTGAGCAGTTCCTCGGTACTTTCAGCGAGAAAGTAACAGCTTAGGTGTCTCAGGGAATTCAGGCAATTCAACAACCACAGACTATTCATGGCAACGTTAAAGGATATACGAACAAGGATTAAAAGCATCAAATCGACGCAGCAGGTCACCAAGGCAATGAAAATGGTATCTGCAGCCAAGCTGCGCAGGGCACAGGATTCTGCAATACAGGCTCGTCCTTACGCAGCAAAGCTTAAGGAGATGCTTGGTTCGCTTTCTTCAAGAGTCGATACAACGCTTAACCCTCTGCTTTCAGCACGTGAAGAGGTGAAAAAGGTGCTGGTTGTTCTTATTACTGCAGACAGGGGGCTGTGCGGAGCGTTCAATGCCAATATCATAAAGCTTGCACAGAAAATCGTGACGGAAGAGTATGGCGACCTTTACCGTGAGGGAAATGTAGAGATGCTCTGCGCGGGTACGAAAGGCAACGATTATTTCCGCAAACGCGGCTATGCGGTTGCCAAGGCTTATCCCGGCGTGTTCCAGAATCTCCATTTCAGTGTGGCTAAGGAGATAGCCGAATATGCTGCGGAGAGATACCTGACCGGAGAAGTCGACAGGGTGATAATGGTTTATAACGAATTCAAGTCGGTTCTTGCTCCTACCCTGAAAAGCGAGGTACTGCTTCCGATTTCACCGGAAGAGGACAAAGACGGTAAAGAAGACGAAAAAGGGTCGGCAAGCGATTACATCTATGAACCTTCACCTGCATCGATCATCGATGTGCTGGTGCCGAAGCATCTCAACACACAGGTCTGGAGAATGATGCTTGAATCCAATGCAGCCGAGCATGCTTCGCGTATGACAGCAATGGATTCTGCTACTGAGAATGCCAAGGAACTGCTCCGGGTTCTGAATATCAGTTATAACCGTGCGCGTCAGGCGGCTATCACGACAGAGCTCAGCGAGATTGTCGCGGGTGCTGATGCGTTGCAGGGAGAGTAACTTTCTGCTTTCATTTTCGTTTAAGCGCCCCGGCTGGTCGGGGCTCTTTTTTTTTCTGCGGCAATGCGATCGAATCGGGAGGTTTGATCCTTTGTATAAATGATTTGTATCTTTGACCTTGATTTTCCCCAGGGTCGTGACATATACCATATAAATGCAAGACAGGCATGAAGGTTTTGAAATTTGGCGGCACATCTATAAAGGATGCTGACAGGATCAGAAATGTTCTGAGTATAATCGGCAGAACAGCACAAGAGAGTGATATCATCGTGGTGGTTTCGGCTATCCGAAAGGTGACCGATCTGCTTCTGGATGCTGCGGTTACGGCCAGCAAGGGAGATGCCGGTTACAGCAAAAGACTCAGTGAGATCGAGACTCTTCACAGAGGACTTGTTGAGGATCTTATTACGGCTGACGGGCGAAAAGAGGTAGAGGAATATCTGCGGAAGGAGTTGAATGAGCTGGGTGATGTTTTGCATGGAGTCAGCCTGCTTCGAGAACTTTCCGACAAAAGCAGGGCTCTCATCATGAGTTTCGGAGAACGTTTTTCAGCCCTGATCATCAGCAGCTATCTCCGTCAGGAAGGATTGGAGGCTTCATACGCGGATGCAAGAAACATGATTGTAACCGATACCAATCACTGTGACGCCAGGGTTGATATGAAAGCCTCGGCAAAGCGTATCAAGGCATGGTTCAAAGAGGCGAAAGGTATCCAGGTTGTCACGGGTTATATCGGGACCGCGCCGGATGGTACGACAACGACACTCGGCAGAGGGGGGTCTGACTATAGCGCAACCATAATCGGTTCGGCGCTCGGGGCGGATGAAATACAGGTGTGGACCGACGTTGACGGTTTTTTCAGCGCCGACCCGAAAAGGGTCAGAGATGCATATGTGATTCCGTTTATCAGTTACGGGGAGGCGATGGAACTATCACATTCCGGAGCGAAGGTGCTGCATCCCTATTCCGTCCACCCGGCGATGAAATCCGGAATCCCCATTACTATCAGAAATTCATACAACCCTGATGCAGAAGGAACCCATATCGGGGGAGCGGATAAAAACGATGAGCGTGCCGAAAGGCCCGTTACCGGTCTGAGCTCGATCAACAACGTCGTTTTACTTACCCTGTCCGGAAGCGGTATGATAGGGGTTCCAGGCATTGCCTCCAGGCTTTTCAGTTGTCTGGCTCGGCACATGATCAACATTATTTTCATATCCCAGGCATCCTCCGAGCAATCCATAAGTCTTGTCGTCAATCTTGCACAGGCTGAGAAAGCCAGGCGGGTTCTTGAAGAAGAGTTCTCCCCCGAGATCACTGCACGACAGGTTGAATCGTTAGCGGTAAGGAAGCGCATAGCGATAATTGCGGTTGTCGGTAACAACATGTCGGGGCATCCGGGTGTTTCCGCACACCTTTTCGAAACTCTCGGCAAGAACGGCATCAATGTCATTGCGGTTGCTCAGGGAGCAAACGAAATGAATATCTCGTTCGTGATCGACAACCAGGACGAGGACAAGGCGCTGAACTGTATACATGAGTCATTCTTTCTTTCCCGCCGGAAGGTGCACGTATTTATTGCAGGAACAGGCACTATTGCCAAAAGCCTCATGGGACAGATCAGGGATCACAGTCTTACACTGAGAAAAGAGATGAATCTGGATGTTGTTGTCAGTGGTATGGCCAATACGCGAATGAAGGTGTTCAGGAACGACGGCATTGATCTTGACACATGGGAGAACGCTCTCGAACCAAGAGATGACGGGAAAACCATCGGCGATTATGTCGCCGGCATAAAGGCGAGAAACCTGCACAATACCATATTCGTGGATTGTACCGCGAGCGGTGACGTTGCCGAAAGCTATCCGGATCTTCTCGCATCGAACATATCGGTTGTTACGGCAAACAAGCTTGGTATGGCCGGTTCATGGAAACTGTTTGAAACCATAAGGAGCGCACAACAGTCCTCCAATGCCCGTTTTCTTTATGAAACCAATGTTGGGGCCGGTCTTCCGATTATCAATACACTCAACGATCTGAAGAACAGCGGCGACAGGATCATCAGGATCGAGGGCGTGCTTTCAGGAACCCTGAGTTATATCTTCAATGAACTTCGCAAGGGAGGAAAATTCAGTGAGATTGTCAGGAAAGCCAGAGCGGCAGGCTATACCGAACCCGATCCCCGTGAAGATCTCTCAGGTGCGGATTTCGCCAGGAAATTTCTCATACTTGGCAGGGAACTCGGCTACAGGCTGAATTATGAGGATATCGATTGTGAGAGCCTGGTTCCCGAAAATCTGAGGGGTGAGATGAGCGTGGAGGCGTTTCTGGAAGAACTTGGTTCTGTAGACTCCGACTACGAGGCGAGAATAAGCAAGGCCGCTGAACGCGACATGACCATTGCCTATACAGGTGAGATCAGTGAAGGAAAAGCACGTATCAGTGTAAACATGCTGCCGGTTTCAAATCCTGTTGCCGGATTGAACGGCACGGAAAACATGGTGGTGTTCACTACGGACCGTTACCTTGATACGCCTCTTGTTGTCAAGGGTCCGGGTGCCGGGGGTGAAGTGACGGCGGGGGGCGTATTCGCCGATATTTTACGCATAGCCGGTTATCTTGTATAAACGGGACTTTCTCGAGCATCTCTATCCTCTGAGTACGGCATGATTGCGGAGATCATTTCCATAGGTGATGAATTGTTGACCGGACAGAAGGTCAATACCAATGCGCGCCTCATCTGTTCCGAACTTGCCGGAGCGGGTGTCGGAGTGAAAAGGATCATTGTCTGTTCCGACAGCGAGGAGGCAATAACCGGACAGATTGCCGATTCCCTTGGAAGATCGGATATCGTGCTGGTCACGGGCGGGCTCGGCCCGACACGTGACGACAGAACAAGGCAGGCGGTCAAGGCTTTTCTGAAGAGGGAGCTTGTGCTCGACAAGGGGGTTTACGCGCGCACAATTGAACGCTACCGCAGTAGCGGAAGAGAGCCTGCGGCTTACCTCGAACAGAATGCGATGGTCATTGACGGGGCTATGGTGATTCCCAATGAAAAGGGGCTCGCACCGGGCATGATCATAACCTGCGATGATGAGTTCCGGGAGCGCTTTCTTGTTTTGATGCCGGGAGTTCCCCAGGAAATGGAGGCCATGATCCAAAGCACGGTTGTTCCCTTTTTTACGGACAGGTCCGGCACCGTTATCGTTCATTCGCACATTAAAGCAACAGGGATCGGCGAAACAGGCTTTGCGGATATCATTCATGACATCGAGGACAATTTACCGGACGGCACATCACTGGCCTATCTTCCACATGCTGCGGGGGTAAATCTCCGTGTCAGTTCGATCGGCAATGATAAACAAGGTGTCGAGAAAGATAACCGGGACGTTGTTGAATCGATCGTTGGTGCAGCAGAAGAGTTTGTCTTTGCTACAGCCGATATTTCCCTCGAAGAATGCATAGGCGGCATGCTGCAGACCCGAGGATTGAGGATCGCTGTTGCGGAATCCTGTACCGGAGGTCTTATCGCATCGAGGCTGACCGATATATCCGGTTCTTCACGTTATTTTGAGCAGGGATACGTCGTCTACAGCAACGAATCCAAGGAAAGGAACCTCGGAGTACGGCAGGTAACGCTGGAAACGTATGGAGCGGTAAGCGAAGAAGTCGCAGCAGAGATGGCTGAAGGATGTCTGTTGAAAGCCGGCGCAGATATTGCGGTATCCTCTACCGGTATAGCCGGGCCGGATGGCGGAACGGAGCAAAAACCGGTCGGTATGGTGTGTCTCGGACTTGCCTGCCGCAAAGATAACGGCAGCGTTGATAGTTACACGACAACGTTTTCTACCAACGGGGACCGTTTGCGTAATAAAATCCGGTTCAGCGAAGCGGCTTTGAGAATGGTGTGGAAAAAGCTTAAAAGTTTACCAGCGCAAGGTTGAACGTGTAGCGAATGCCATCCTGGTCTTTACTTGCCTCCACGAAAAGGGTGTCCTTGCCGGTGATGCGATAGCTTCCTGTTATGGTTTTGCCTTTCCTGTCCTTTTTTTTCTTTTTTTCGTTAACAGTAATGATTCCTTCATTGATGTGGAGGGTGAGGTTGTTTCCCTGAATATCGATAGCTCCGTTACCCAGATAGCCGTAACTGCTGCCGAAAAACGAACCGTTTGCCTCAATGGTATAGTTTCGGTCAACGGTTATCGACCCTTCAGCTTCAAAGGTGTTGATCGGTATAGGTACCTTGAGAAAGTCCGGAGTTACCGATGCACTGACAAGCTTCCAGTTACCGATGAGTTTTTCGGAATCCGAAGCTGCATCATCTTTGGCTTTTTCGGTTTTAGTGTAAAAAGGGGGGGCGGGGATGCTGCGGGTAAGCGAGGCAAAGCCGGCTGCTCCCGACAAAACGAAGACCAATGCCAGCGCCCATATGGTTCTTTTCCTGTTCATAGTGTTCTTTACTTGCTGTAATCATGCTTGAAGTGCCCTGTAAGGCAGGTAAACAATAAAGAAGATAGTATAACAACAATAAGGGTTGTACAGAAGTTTTTTCAGCCTGTGTTGAGCGTTTCAAAATACGCTGTATATATATTCATTAGTTAATCCTAAATTGAGCGATTGCCAATCATGCCGTCCTTTGCAGATGCATGGAGTTCAGCTGTGTTCCGACAAGTCGGGAATGCCGTTTACCGGTAACGAAGCAGGTTCGCTGTGATCGGCATTGCCCGGAACGCTCAGTTCAGATGAATGTAAGTCTTCAGTGAAAAAATAGTCCTTGTTGATCCCTTTGCCTGAAAAGCGTTGCATGGTAAAACGCAGGATGTCATTACCCGTTCAACTACGATAAACACAGACCGTATTATGCCGAGTATTCAGAGGTTACCCGATATTGTGGCCAACAAGATCTCAGCCGGCGAGGTTGTCCAGCGCCCGGCTTCGGTGGTTAAAGAGCTGTTGGAAAATGCCATCGACGCCGGTGCAACCCGTATTGTCGTTTCAATCAAAGACGCAGGAAAACAGCTTGTTCAGGTGATAGATAACGGGTCAGGCATGGAAGAATCGGATGCGCTGTCATGTGTTGAGCGTTTTGCGACCAGCAAGATCAGAAGCGCTGAAGAACTTGAAGCTCTCGGTACTCTCGGGTTTAGAGGGGAAGCACTTGCCAGCATTTCCGCAGTCTCCCATTTCGAGCTGAAGACACGCCATGATGGCGGTGAGATAGGTATGCTGCTTCGATATGAAGGGGGAGAGCTTTCGGAACAGGTCAAGAACGCTTGTGAGGTTGGTACTTCGATAAGCGTGAGGAACCTTTTTTATAACGTTCCAGCCCGAAGGAAATTTCTTAAAACCAATGCGACGGAATTCAGGCACATTTTCGAGGTTGTAAAAGCACAGGTACTTGCCTATCCGGAGATCGAATGGCAGATGTTCAATGATGACGAGGAACTGTTCGATTTCAGGAGTTCCGATATCCATGAACGTTTAAACTTTTTTTTCGGCGACGACTTTTCCGCCAGCCTTTCAGAGGTTCATGAGGAAAACGATTTTCTCTCCCTGCACGGCTATCTCGGAAAACCGTCAATGCAGAAGCGCCAGAAACATGAACAGTATATCTATATAAACAGGCGTGTCGTTCAGAATCGAATGCTTTCCCAGGCTCTACAGCAGGCATACGGTGAATTGCTTGAAGATCGTCATGTTCCGTTCGCTCTGCTGTTTCTCGGGATCGATGCACGGCAAATCGATGTCAATGTTCATCCTGCAAAGCTCGAGGTCAAGTTCGAGGACGACAGGAGTGTGAGGAGTATGTTTTATACGATTATCAGGAGGACAGTGCGACTCCAGGATTTTTCTCCTGATGTCGTCGACCGGGATCTGGCCGGAAAGAGCCGGGGTTTCAGTGGGAAGCTCCCTCAAGAGAATGCCGCAACGTTGAAATTTCCGGATGTTCCTTCACGTTCTTCGACAACGGATGATCTTTACAGAGAATTTCGGGACAGTATTGCGGAAACAAGGGACTCGGGAAGATCGGTTGTCAATGAGCAGGCAGGGTTATTTGCTCAGAAGCCGGATCTCTATAATGAGCCCTCAGGTGAAGAACCACACGGCGAATTCAAGCGCATTCCTGCGAGGTTTCTTGACGACGAGCAACCGGAACCGGAAGAATCGGAGACGAAAATATGGCAGTTGCACAACAAATACATCTGTTGCCAGATCAGGCAGGGATTGATGCTTATTGATCAGCATGTCGCCCACGAGAGGGTGCTGTATGAGCGGGCGATTGATATTATGGACAACAATGTTCCGAATTCCCAGCAACTGCTTTTTCCCCAGAAGATCGAACTGAATCCCTGGGAGTATGAGATCTACCGGGAAATATGCGATGATCTCGGCAGGCTGGGTTTTAATCTCGGCGCATTCGGAGCAAGGACTGTGATGATAGAAGGTGTCCCTCAGGATGTTCGAAGTGGCTCCGAAACATTTATCCTGCAGGACATGATTCATGAGTATCAGCAGAATGCAGAAAAACTGAAGCTTGAAAAACGTGAAAATCTGGCGAAATCCTACTCCTGCCGCAATGCTATAATGAGTGGTCAGAAGCTGAGCCTTGAAGAGATGCGATCACTGATCGACAAGCTGTTTGCGACCGGAATGCCCTATGTTTGCCCTCATGGTCGTCCGGTCATCATCAGAATAATGCTCGACCAGCTTGACAGAATGTTCGGCAGGAAGTAGATTTTGGGTGGTATGAGAAAAGTATTACATTTATCCCCATACCCTTGTAGCTCAGTGGATAGAGCAACAGTTTCCTAAACTGTGGGTCGGCAGTTCGAGTCTGCCCAAGGGTACGAAACCCCTGATCTCTTTTATACCGCCAACCCGTTTCTGCGAGCCGTTTTTTCCGGTTTATTGGCAATCGCCATCACCTTCGAAATTCGGGTCGTACTGATCCCAGAGCCAACCAGCCACTTTTTCCAGTTCTTCATCCGGCAATGTCATTGCGGGCATGATTCCGAACCTTTCAAACGTCTTTGGGCCGAGAATTGATTTTCCGATAGATGGGGCTTTCATGTACGATACCATATCGGCGACGGCTCCTTCTTTCTTGCTGTACCGCGCCCGGTATTGGCCGGCAAGTGCAACAATTGAAGGGGCGCTTGTTGCCGGCGGTGCAAGGGTGTGACATTCCTTGCAATTCTTGGCGTAGATAGCCTCGCACTCTTTGGCCGTAGCGTCAACTGTTGTTTCTTTTGCTATGGCATTATTGCCGGCTTCTTCTACAGCTGCGGTTTTCGTTTCTGCAGGGTTTTCTGTTTCCCCGGACGATATCTGCTGTTCTTCGGGAAGCGAGGCATTTTGCTGCTGGCAGGATGTCATTGCGGCAGCCGATGTAATCAAAAACACACTCAGTGCAAGCGGTGAAAAAAAACGTTTCATGTTGATCTCTTATTGGTTTCAGTATTTATCGTTGATTGACAACAGTAGTCGATTTTTGCTGGAACTGTCAAAGTCTGTGGGTCATGTATAATACTAAAAAGCTTTTTTTTGTTCAGCATGATTTATGCAGGTCGGCACAGCGTGAACAGTGCTGAAACAATCATGACTCCTGCTGTTGGTTATGGCATAAACCGGATCAGGATGTACGGCTTGGTTACCTCTCTGGTCCCGGCAGGCCGGGACATGAGGGCTTCTCTCGCTCAGCCCGCCACTGAAGTCTCTATTCTGTCCGGGCTCGCGACAATGGATAGAGGTGCCCTCCGGTGAATCATGATATAAAACTGACGACTGAAATGCAAGATTGTCTATTCATGGAAAGCTACGGCACCGTAGCCCACGACAGATTCCCGGTCGGCGAAGGGCGCGTCGCCGCTGGAGGTATAATGCAGTGCGGTTGCTTGAAGGGATAGATGATCGGCTGCCAGCATAACCGTTTTTAAGCCGTCCGGACCGCAGAATAGCGTGACTTCGCGGGGAATATGACGCTGCAGGGTCTCCCGTTCGTGCTTTTCGAGACCCATGATATCCTTTTTGACAATATAGCGCATTGTTTCCCGATCGATCGCAACGGCATCGCTCATCGACGGGTAGTGTGACAGGTCTGTGCTTGCAATGATGAGATCATCCGTGCCGAGTTCTGTAAGCAGCATCTTTGCCGATGTTTGATAGATGTCTCCCGGATTGCTTCCGAAAAGCATGGGAAGAATGGAAAAACCCGTGCTCAGGGAGCGTTGCAGAAAGGGCAGTTGTACTTCCAGAACGTGATCTGATTGATGAGCTGTCGTTGAAAGTGAAACAAGCTCAGGGTAGTTGTCGCGCAACTGCACAGCAAGGGCGGTATTTACGGGGACGTCGCCCAGTGGTGACCTCCAGATGTGATGCCCATCGATTGCAATGCCCTCAAAGCATTGAGCATGGGTGTTTCCCATGATGAAAACGGTCTTGTATGGTCTGTTTCTCAGTACGGAATAGGCTGCAGCCGCTGTTGCACCGCTGAAACGGTACCCCGCATGGGGGACAACAAGAGCCCTTATGTTTCCGGGATGCTCTGTACATGTTGTTTTCAAAAGGTCGTCGACAGCCGTTTGAAGCCTGGAAGGGTCTGACGGATAGAATGATCCCGCTGCAGCAGGAAATCTGACAGTTGATTCCATGATGTGTTCCTTTCAGGAGATAGTGACTACGGGCATGGCGCATCCAGGACAACAGCCACCCCTGTCATGAGGTATCACGCTGTAACGGATGCGTTCGACCACAACGTTCCCGCATCGGGGACAGCATGTGTTTTCAAGGTTGCCGGATGCGTAAACATATAAAAGGCCGGCTTGTTTTCCGATAGCATATGCCTGGTCGAGAAGAGCTGTTGCTGTATGCGGCGTGTCGCGCATTTTCCAGGAAATTTCAGGCACAAATGCAGAAACATGCCACGGGATTCCCGGCCCGAGTTCCTCAGTGATAAATTCTGCCAGACGTTCGAGCATTTCAGGTGAATCCGAATAACCGGGTATCAGGAGGGTGGTTATTTCAAGGTGTACGCTCGAACGGGCAAGACGTTTGAGATTATCCAGAACCGGCTGCAGAAGGCAACCACATATTTTTCTGTAGAATGAGTCGTCCATTGATTTAAGGTCGATGTTTGCCGCATCGAGCAGAGGTTCCGCTGCATCCAGGCAGTTGGCCGACATATAGCCGTTGCTGACCCAGATGCTTTTCAGACCGGCTGAACGAGCTTCTGTCATGATATCGAGCGCGAACTCGGCGAAAACCGTCGGCTCGTTATAGGTGCACGAGATTGAAGGGCAGCCGGTGTCGAGAGCTTCCTGCACAATTGAACCCGGAGAACGGAAAGGAAGCTTCATGCCTTCGCCGGAACTCTGGCTGATCTCCCAGTTCTGGCAGTTGCCGCAACGGAAATTGCATCCGAATGTACCCGCCGAAAGGGTTGATGAGCCCGGTAAAAAATGGTACAGCGGTTTTTTTTCGACAGGATCTCTTGCAATCGTTACAGGATACCCATAGTTCAGGGTGAACAGTTTTCCTCCCCGGTTAATCCGCACTCTGCAGAGTCCGGGACGGCCATCACGGATTTTGCAGAAACGGTGACACAGGTTGCATTGTACTGTGTTTTCAGGGAGTGAACGATAAAACCGTGCTTCAGCTGGCATGAAAACGGCATGGATGATTTTGTCAGGCCATTACACTTCAACCGTTCCTGTATACACAATTTTTGCCGGTCCGGAAAGGAACACCTCCTGCAGGTCATCGGAAAAATCAACATGCAGGACATCTCCGCTTCTTACGGTAACCCTGACGCTTTTCGAAGAGACTTTTCCCAGTTTATAGCTCATGATCGCTGCAGCGACAGCTCCGGTTCCGCATGCAAGTGTTTCCGCCTCGACCCCCCTCTCGAATGTCCTGACATTGAGTGTGTCGGGGCCGGTAATTTCAAGGAAATTGACATTTGTCCCTTCGGGGAACAGATCGCTGTTGCTCCGGATGGTTCTGCCTGCATCGTCTACATTGAAGGTTTCAAGTCCTTCGGTATAGATGATCGTATGGGGCGAGCCGGTATCGATAAAATGACAGGAAAAACCGTTAGCATAAAAATTGTTTCTATAATCCCCGGGCACGGTCATTTTCAGTTTAACCTTTTCGGGCCCTGTTATCCATGCGTTATACCGGTCTCCATTAGCCTCGAAAGAAACGGTTTCTCCGGCGATGTCATTGAGCCGGGCAAAGTAAGCGGCGCATCTGCCACCGTTCCCGCACATCGAGCCGGGCTTTCCGTCTGCATTGTAGTAACGCATGCTGAAATCCGAAGTATCGGAAGGCCCTATGAGAATAAGACCGTCGGCACCTATACCGGTCCTTCTTGTACAAAGTGAACGTATACGGGATTCCGGGAGGTTGACGGTGCTCCGAGTGGTATCTATAACGATGAAATCATTTCCTGCGCCGGACATTTTTGAGAAGTTGATTTGCATTATACCCTCTGTTGATTAAAAGGAACTGTTCGCGTAACGGTATGTTAAGGATGGTGCGGGCAAGCCTGTATCTTCAGTTATAACAACAGTTCCGGTTGCCGTGTCCTGCGGAGGCTTTGCCCAAAAAATTTATTATTAATAAAATTTTCTTATCTTATTCGCTACAGTAACCGGGATTTTTTTTAGTAAATTAACTGTCGAAAGTGTTTGTTGTAAAGGTTTTTCTTCCGGTCTGTTCAAGACTGCAGCACAAGATTGACAATCCGGTCAGAATCACCCCGATAGAAGCAGGGCATGAGAATAGATGCATAAGTGAACTCTCTGATTTGCATGCAGTTACAAGGTGAGTTTCATTTTTTCTTTATGGTTTCTTCAACCAGTTAATATGTCCAAACAAAGGAGAGAATACAATGGCTGATCAAGCAAATCCTACAGGAGTCAAGCCAAAGGGGAAAGTTCCTCCTCCCAAAGGGAAGGTACCTCCTCCAAAGGGGAATGGTGCGCCAGCCGAGGCATCCGTGATCAAAGAGAAGGATGCTGCGCAAATGAGGCGCTTCCTGTTCCAGCGAACAGAAACCCGATCAACAAAGTGGTATCAGGTTTTTGATACCGACAAGCTTGACGACGAACAGGTGGTTGGCGCTCACCTGGCTTTGTTGGGTGTGCTCGGGTTTGTTATGGGTATTTACTATTTGTCAGGGATTCAGGTTCTGCCCTGGGGCGCGCCTGGTTTTCATGACAACTGGTTCTACCTGACAATCAAGCCAAGAATGGTGTCGCTGGGTATTGATACTTACAGTGCCAGAACCGAGGATTTAATTGCAGCCTCATGGAAGCTTATAGGATGGACGATCCTTCATTTTATTTCCGGTTCGATTCTTATTTTCGGAGGTTGGCGTCATTGGACCCACAACCTTACCAATCCTTTTACCGGACGTGCCGGTAATTTCCGCGAATTCAGGTTTCTTGGAAAATTCGGTGACGCTGTTTTCCAGGGTACCAGTGCAAAAACCTACAAAGATGCTCTCGGGCCTCATGCCGTTTACATGTCGCTTCTCTTCCTTGGATGGGGACTGGTGATGTGGCTGGCTCTTGGAATCGCGCCGATTCCAGATTTTCAGACAATAAATTCCGAGGCATTCATGTCCTTTATTTTCTTTATTGTCTTTTTTGCTCTGGGTCTGTACTGGTGGAAAAATCCGCCGAATGCGGCCATTCATCTCAATGATGACATGAAAGCTGCTTTCTCGGTGCATCTGACAGCCATAGGCTATGTTAATATTGCACTCGGTATTATCGCTTTTGTTGCGTTCCAGCAGGAATCGTTTGCTCCTTATTATGCGGAACTTGACAAACTTGTCTTTTACATCTACGGTGAACCGTTCAACCGCGTGAGTTTCGATTTCGTACAGGAAGGAGGCCAGGTTCTCGCAGGTTCAAAAGAGTTCGATGAGTTTCCTGCATATGCGATCCTGCCGAAAAACGGCGAATCCTTCGGAATGGCACGCGTTGTCATCAACCTGATTGTTTTCAACCACATTATCTGTGGTGTTCTCTATGTTTTTGCAGGTGTTTACCATGGCGGTCAGTACCTTCTCAAGGTACAGATCAACGGTCTCTACAACCAGATCAAGTCAATCTGGGTTGCTAAAGGCCGCGATCAGGAAGCCCAGGTCAAGATCCTCGGTACCATCATGGCACTCTGTTTTGCCACCATGCTTTCGGTCTATGCGGTTATCGTCTGGAATACGATATGCGAGCTGAATATTTTCGGGACAAACATCATGATGTCCTTCTACTGGCTCAAACCGCTGCCCTTCCTGCACTGGATGTTCGAGGACCCAAGCATCAATGACTGGGTTATGGCTCACGTTATTGTGGCAGGCTCGCTCTTCTCGTTAATCGCACTTGCCCGTATTGCATTCTTCTCGCATACGTCTCCGTTGTGGGATGATCTCGGGCTCAAGAAAAACTCTTACTCATTCCCGTGTCTCGGACCGGTATACGGTGGTACCTGCGGTGTGTCTATTCAGGACCAGCTCTGGTTTGCGATGCTTTGGGGAGTCAAGGGGCTTTCAGCTGTCTGCTGGTATATTGACGGCGCATGGCTCGCTTCGATGATGTACGGCGTTCCTGCTGCCGATGCAAAAGCATGGGATGCAGTTGCCGGATTGTCTCATCATTATTCCGCGGGTATTTTCTACTATTTCTGGACTGAAACAGTGACGATCTTCTCCAGCTCGCACCTTTCGGTCATTCTCTGTATCGGCCACCTTGTATGGTTCATCAGTTTTGCCGTCTGGTTTGAAGACAGGGGTTCAAGACTTGAAGGTGCCGATATCCAGACACGTACAGTCAGATGGTTCGGCAAGAAGTTCCTTAATCGCGATGTCAAGTTCAGATTCCCTGTACTGACGATTTCGGACTCGAAGCTTGCCGGTACATTCCTGTATTTCGGCGGTACATTCATGCTTGTCTTCCTGTTCATAGCCAACGGTTTTTATCAGACCGATACGCCGGCACTGCCGCCGGTTGGCGATGCTGCAGTTACCGGACAGCAGCTGCTGACGCAGGTTGTCGACTTTATTATAAAACTTATTGCCTGATGCACACTGATACGAAGGAGCCGTACTGTACACGGCTCCTTCGCTTCATATATGAATCATCACGGCTTAATAATGCTATTTAACAAAGATAGGAGGGTTTATGGCTGATCCTGTAAAGCAGCAGGGTACGAAGCCCGATCCGGCAAAGGCAAAGCCGCCTGTTCCAAAGGCAAAAGGAGCCGCACCGGGAGGACAACCGGCTGCTCCAAAAGCAAAGCAGGCAGCTGCTCCGAAAGCAGGGAAAGCTTCACCTGTCGATCCAAATCGTATGACGGATCTTGATGTGAATCTCGGACGGACAGGCCGCAGGATGGAATCTGCGCTTCCGGTTGTGAAGCCAAAACCGAAACCGGCAGCAAAACCAAAGCCGTCACCAGCCGCGAAAGGTGCTCCGGCGCCGGCCGCAAAAGGTGCCCCGAAGCCCGGAGCAAAACCGGTTGCCAAGAAGAAAGCTCCTCGTCCGAAAAAACATTACTATATCCTTGAGAATCTATGCGTTGGTTGCGGTCTCTGCCTCGACAAATGTCCGCCGAAGGTAAACGCTATCGGGTACAAGTTCTATGGTGATGTACAGGAAAACGGTTTTCGCTGTTACATAGATCAGGATGCGTGTATTTCCTGTTCTGCATGTTTTTCCTCGGATGAATGCCCGACAGGAGCTCTCATAGAGATGCTTCCTGATGGCGAGATACTTGATTTTACCTATACTCCACCGGAACGTCTTGATTTCGATCTTCGATTCCTGCACCGTTTCCACAGGGAGAACAGGTAAGACAGGTTCAGCACAAGAAACATTGTGTAAGCATTGCCCGTTTTCGGGCAATGCTTTTTTTGTTGAAGGAATTGAATTGCGGAATGAACAGATGTGCCCTAATGACGATGTATATGGCCGAGAGTAGAAAAACGCTGATTATTATTCCAACCTATAACGAATCGGAAAGTATCGAAAAACTGCTGGATGATATTTTCTGCCTCTATGCTGAAGAACTTGATGTTCTGGTTATCGACGATAGCTCACCTGATGGAACAGCCGGGATCGTGAAAAAAATACAGCAGGAGAACAGCCGTGTTTTTCTGAAACAGCGTCCCGGCAAGATGGGACTTGGTACGGCATATATCGAAGGATTCAAATATGCTCTCGACTACGGATATGAGAGGGTCATCGAGATGGATGCGGACTATTCGCATGACCCGAAGGTAGTCGGCGAGATGCTTGAACGATCCGCTGACGCCGATCTTGTTATCGGCTCACGGTACATCGGTAATACGGTCAATGTGGTAAACTGGCCTCTTGGAAGGCTGATACTTTCCAAAATGGCGAGCATCTATACACGGTTTATTACCGGTATGCCGGTATCCGATCCGACAAGCGGCTACAAATGCTTCAGTTCGAATGTGCTGAACGTCATTGACCTGAACAGGGTGAAGTCACAGGGATATTCTTTCCAGATCGAGATGAATTATCGGGTCTGGAAAAAAGGCTTTACCATCAAAGAGGTGCCGATCATTTTTTTCGATCGGGCGGTCGGCAAATCAAAAATGACGAAAAAAAACATTGTCGAGGCAATATGGGTTGTCTGGTGGCTTAAGCTGTTGTCGCTGGCCGGGCGTCTCTGAAAGACATCTCTAAAAACGTATTGCGCGCCCAAATTGCTGCGTTATCCCGACAAGTCGGGATCGAAATCCTCATGTCCTCACCTGTCGGGACACTCCGGTTTTGCAGTTTACCCCGATTCCGACAATGGCGGCGGAGCACTTGTCACTGGTTTCTCGTCACTCGTCACTGCGCGACAGCGCTTCGGGGTCGGGATCGAAAAACGTTGTGCGAACGCGGCTGTCCCGGTAAT
>JANQFD010000080.1 GCA_028278005.1 Chlorobium sp.
TAGGACTTGAACCTACGACCTAGCGATTATGAGTCGCTTGCTCTAACCAACTGAGCTAAGGGCCCGGCAAAAGCCCGGCTTCAGAGTCAATAAATATAATTTTTTAACCTAAATATGCAAGTTTCGGGGTGTTTTTCATGGATTTCTAAGTAATTATGCGAACTCCTGATACGATTCCCGTTGTATGGCTGCTCCAAGACGGCCCAGTTTTTCCTCGATTCGCTCATATCCCCGGTCAAGATGATATACCCTGAGGACTTCGGTTACACCTTTCGCAACCAGTCCCGCAAGCACCAGACATGCCGAAGCTCTGAGGTCTGTGGACATAACTTTTGTCCCGGTCAGTTCCTTCGGACCATGAATCGTTGCCTCATTGTCATTGATCTCGATATGCGCGCCCAGCCGGTTTAGTTCCGGAATGTGATTGAAGCGCTCATGGTATACCTTGTCGATAACATAGCTGGTGCCTTCCGCCTGTGTCATGAGGGCGATCCACTGCGCCTGCATGTCGGTGGGAAAAAGGGGATACGGGTTTGCAATGATATCGGTACGAAGAAGTGTTTCAGGGCTTTGGAGCGTTATTGAATCGGTATCTGTAATGATCCGGCAGCCAGCCTGCTCGAATTTTCCAAGGACGGCTGTAAGCTGAACCGGATCAACGTCATTCACCGTAATCGAGCTTCCTGTAATGGCACCGGCAGTCAGTAGCGTTGCAGCTTCTATCCTGTCGAAAATGTTGGAGAATGTCGCTGGAGTGAGCGAGGTAACTCCTTCAATGATGAGCGTCGTGCTGCCTATGCCCTGTATATTGGCGCCCATTGCACTCAGGAAACGGCAGAGAGTTTCGATTTCAGGCTCAACTGCAGCATTACGGATTGTTGTTACGCCGTCGGCAAGAACCGCCGCCATAAGGGTATTGCCAGTTGCTCCCACGGAAGAGATCGGGAAATCGATTTCCGCACCTTTGAGCCTTTTGCTCCTGAGGTTTGCTTCGATGAATCCTTTTTCGATCGTGATGGAAGCCCCAAGCTTTTCCATCGCCATGAGGTGAAGGTTTATGGGTCTGGGGCCGAAAGCACAGCCGCCGGGCAGCGATACACTGGCTTGTCCGAAGCGGGCGAGTAGAGGGCCGAGAACATAAATCGAGGCCCGCATCTGTTTAACCAGTTCGTATGGTGCGGTAATGCTGCGGATGTTCGATGTGGAGATCTTGAGAGAACTGTTGTGGTAACTCAGGTCGGCACCAAGATAATCAAGGAGTTTGCTGAATGTTCGGATATCCTTAAGATCGGGAATGCGTTGAAGTACTATCTCACCGTCACCACAGAGCAGTGTGCCCGCCATGAGCGGAAGAGCCGAGTTTTTCGATCCCGATGCAGAAACAGTGCCGCTGAGTTGGCTGCCTCCCTGTATGACAAGTTTATCCATCCGCTGATTTGCATACTGAAAAAGTCTTACCTGAATTGAGCGTTTCAGCACATGCTCAATAGTAGTAAGGCTATAAGAAACAGTTCGACAATCGCCTAAATCAGGTCTTATTTAATTCATTTCAGGGAGAAAAAAAAATTTCCCCTTGTTGTTCCGTTTTCAGAGGTGTCCTGAAGTTTGCTTTGATCCTTTTTCCTCATATTTTCCAGAACTGTCATTACTAATCCAGATTTGCCTGTTTGTCATATGAGAGTGATAGAAAGACTTGTCATTCGCGTCTTTGCTGCATTTCTGCTTGTCGCCTCCATCAGTTTCCTGCATGGAGGCGACGCATTATCCAATCCTGAGATAGACAGGATTGCGAAGGAAAGAAAAAAACTGGAGCAGGACCTCACGAGTCTTAAAAAGCAGTTGAGAGAGTACCAGGCGAAGTTAAAGAAGACAAGCAGGGAGGAGAAGCGATCTCTCAAGGCCTTGAAAAACTATAACAGGCAGCTCCGATTGCTTGAGGAGATGATCGCAAAAAACAACGCCAAGCTCCGAAGCCAGGATATGGAAATAAAACTTCTCAAGGATCAACTTGAAAAAAACCAACGTACATACGGGAAAATTGTCGATGATTTCAGACAAATAGCGGTAACTGTATACAAGAACGGCTCAAAACAGGACATAGAGTTGTTGTTTGCAGCAACCTCATTGAATCAGGCGATCGTGAGGGCCAAGTACATAGGTTTTTTTTCGCTGGCGGTCGAGGGTTTGATCGATGAGCTCAAGCATACGGCTGATAAGCTCAGGAAAAACCATCTTGCTCTTGAACAAAGCTACCGGAAACGATCAGGCGTGGTGAAGGAGCAGCAAGGGCAGATGAAAAGTTTTTCCAAGAGGAAAAAAGAAAAGGAAAACGTGCTCGTGACGCTGAAGAAAGACAAAAAGAAGTTTGCCGGAGAGATACGTGCCAACCGGAAAAATCTGCAGAACCTGCAGGCTAAAATTGAAGAGCTGATCCGGGCAGAGCAGGCCGCGATAGAAAAAGAGCGTGAACGCGAGAGGATCGAGGCCGAGCGCAGGCGGAAAGCCGGCCAAGCGCCCCTTCCGGATGTTTCCGAGGCTGATCTTGCAAGAATCTCGGAAGATTTTGACAAGGCTGCAGGTTTGTTGCCGTGGCCGGTTGACAAGGGCGTCGTTGTCAGGACTTTCGGCAAAGTCAAGGATCCGGATCTGAACATTGTTACGACAAATAACGGCATTGATATTTCCGTTTCTTCGGGAGCGCCTGTACGTGCTGTTTCCGGGGGAAAGATAGCCCGTATTGCATATCTCCCGACATACGGTAATATTGTCATTATACGTCATGTCAAATCGTATCTCACGGTCTATGCGAATCTGGCACAGATCAATGTTGCAAAAAATGATGTAGTGGCAACCCGGGAGGTTATAGGCTCATCGGGGCCAATGCCGGAGGGCGGTTCGCTGGTACATTTCGAGATATGGAAAGGTAAGGTTAAGCAGAATCCACTGAGATGGCTCAAGAAAAAATGAGCAGGAGGAGGGGAAGTTGACATGAATACAGAATACCTGCATCTCAATTACGGGCTGGTTGAAGAGATACTGCTTGCTTTTATCCGTAACGAGATAAGCAAGTTCGGATTTGAATCGGTGGTGCTCGGGCTTTCCGGCGGTATAGACTCTGCGGTTGTTTGTGAACTTGCATCCAGGGCTCTGGGACCTGAAAACGTGCTTGCAGTGCTGATGCCCTACAGGACGAGCAGCACCGAAAGTGTAGAACATGCAAAGCTGATTGTGGATAAAACAGGCGTGAAGTTTGAAGAAGTCGATATTTCCGGCGTTGTCGATGCCTTTTTCGACAAAGGGCATGATGCCGGCAGGCTGCGTATGGGGAATGTCATGGCCAGAACCAGGATGCTCTATCTCTATGATATCTCTGCAAGGGATGGCAGGCTGGTTACCGGGACGAGCAATAAAACCGAATTGCTGCTTGGTTACGGGACATTGTACGGAGATATGGCTTCTGCGGTCAATCCGATAGGAGATCTCTACAAAACCCAGATATGGGGTCTGGCGCGATATCTGCAACTGCCGGAGGAGATTGTTTCGAAAACACCTTCTGCGGATCTTTGGGAGGGCCAGAGCGACGAAGAGGATCTGGGCTTCGGTTACGAGGATGCGGACCTTTTACTCTACCTGATGCTCGAGAAGCGCATGAGCAGGACCGCCATTGTTCAGGAAGGTTTTGATGAGGTGTTTTACGACAAGGTGAGGAAAATGGTCGTGAAAAACCAGTACAAGAGGATGATGCCTGTCATCGCAAAAGTCTCAGACCGTACTCCTGGCATAGATTTCCGCTATGCCAGGGATTGGCAGGAGGTGAAGTAAAGAAAGGAAAAAGTCAAAGGTCAAAAGGCAAAAAAAGCAACTACGCTCCGTCAATCTGAACAGCTGTCGAGACCCCGCGCCTTAGAATGATCGTTGTTCCGTGTCGATAAGAAAATGCTTTTCGTCTGTTTGCGGGTAGTCGGTCGTATAGTGCAGCCCCCTTGATTCCCTCCGCATGATAGCTCCGTCAATGATAAGGTTTGCAACCTTGATGATATTTCTCAGTTCCAGAATCTGGGTTGTGATCTTGGTTTTCTTGTAATATTGCTCGGTTTCTTCCTTGAGGAATTCGATCCTGCGTTTGGCTCTCTGAAGCCTGAGGTCACTGCGCACGATACCGACATAGTCATTCATTACCTGCTGGGCCTCTTTTTTGTTGTGTGAAACAAGGATCCATTCTTCAGGATTCACCGTTCCGCTGTCGTCCCAGTCCGGGAAGGGTGTATCGTTCTGCTGTGTTTTGACGACCTCTGTGATATCGGTGTAAGCCCGGTGTGCAAAGACGAGCGCTTCGAGAAGTGAGTTGCTTGCCAGCCTGTTGGCACCATGAACTCCTGTGCAGGTTGTTTCCCCGCAGGCATAGAGACGGTTGATGCTTGTTCTGCCGAAAGAGTCTGTTTTGATGCCGCCACAGGAGTAATGTGCGGCAGGTACAACAGGAACCATCTCCTTCGTCATGTCTATGCCGAACTGAAGGCAGGTTTCGTAAATGTTGGGAAAATGCTCTATGGTTTTCTGGTGGTCAAGGTGGGTAACGTCAAGGAAAACACATTCATCGCCGGTTTTCTTCATTTCCGAGTCGATAGCGCGGGCGACGATGTCCCTTGGGGCAAGATTTTCCCGTTTATCGTACTTGTGCATGAATTCCTGTCCGTTTTTCAGCTTCAGAACACCTCCGAAGCCCCGCACCGCCTCTGAAATAAGAAATGACTTCGCTTTGGGGTGATAGAGCGATGTCGGGTGGAACTGCACGAACTCCATATTGGCTATTGTCGCCCCGGCCCGGTATGCCATTGCAATACCGTCTCCGGTTGCAATTGGCGGATTTGTTGTGTGCAGGTAAACCTGGCCGAGTCCCCCGGAGGCAACCAGGGTTGTTTTGGCGAGAATTTTTTTCAGTTTCCTGTTTTTCGAATCAAGTGCATATGCTCCGTAACAGGTTATGTCATTGGTTTTGATGCGGAGATGGTGTTCCGTCAGAAGCTCTATTGCGAAATGGTGTTCCAGCAGAGTTATGTTCGGATGATTGTTGACCCTGTCGAGGAGCGCCTGTTCAACCTCCTGGCCCGTGAGGTCCCTGGCATGCACGATTCTTTTTCTGGAATGGCCCCCTTCCCGTCCAAGGTCGAGTTTATCGCCGTTTGTTGTTGTGAACTCAACGCCAAGTTCAATCAGTTTTTTGATATGCTGAGGACCCTCCCTGACCATAAGTGAAACCATTTCGCGGTCGCAAAGACCCGCCCCGGCCCCGAGTGTATCTTCGATATGAAGCTCCGCACTGTCGTTTTCTCCGATTGTAGCGGCAATTCCGCCCTGAGCCCAGTTGGTATTTGAGGCACAGCTTTCTTTTTTCGTAATGATGGTGACATCTGCATGGTCGGCGGTGTGCAGTGCGAAATATAACCCTCCGATGCCGCTGCCGATGACGAGTACATCGGTTTTAATTTCTTCTTTCATAAACGATTATGAAGATGTGTTACGAGGAGTGGTCTGCAAGACTTTTCTGGGTTTTCGCCGAGATGTATTCAAGGAAAAACACAAGGATCAGACCGGTTGCCATCAGCATCATTGCAACAATGACCATAGGGTCAGCCCCGGTAGTCTGCAGGTAGGTTTCAGGTATGACGTTGGATGAAAAAAGCAGCGCTTTTTTACCATCAGGCAAGGAATCGCCCACAGGAATTTTCCAGGGCCACACTTTTGTAAGCGAACCGATCATGATGCCGGCAAGAAACATCATTGTCAGGTCGTGATAGCGCTGTAGCAACGTTGAGAGGATCCTGACGAAACCCAGGAGCCCGGTAAGGCAGCCAGCGCCGAAAACAGCAATAACACCAAGGTGCAACTCTTTGATGGCTTCAAGGATAAATGCGTATTTACCCATGAGCAGCAGTATGAAACTGCCGGATATTCCGGGAAGGATCATTGCGCATATGGCTACTGATCCGGAAAGAAAGATGAACCACCAGGTTTCAGGTGTCGATACGGGAGAGAGGCTGGTGATAAAAAAAGCTGTCAGTACTCCCAGTATGCCGGCTGTCCAGGCGGCAATGGAATGAGTTCTCACACGCCGGACGATAACGACTGCCGATGCAACAATCAATCCGAAGAAGAAAGAGAGCAGGAGCAGGGTGTGGTGTTCCAGCAGAAAAACGATGGTATTGGAAAGCGTGACGATGCTGATCAGGATGCCCAGGGCCAGGCTCAGCAGGAATCCTCCGTTGATGGTTTTCCAGAAAGTACGAAACTCGAAACGCAGTAATTTTCTGAGCGCTCTGCCGTTTATCGATTTCAATGAAGCGATAAGGGTTTCATAGATTCCCGTGATGAATGCAATGGTTCCCCCCGAGACTCCCGGAATAATGTCTGCCGCACCCATCAGGACGCCTTTGATGGTAACAGGGAAATAGTATTGGGCTATTCTGGAGATCATTACGTTATGGGACTTGCCAGGATTGAGTTCAGACTTTTTTCCCGAGATATTTCAGGGAGTTGGCAATGATGATGACGATGCCAGCAAGAATAATGTAATGTACGAAATCAACCAGATCAGGAAACAGGGCGGCGAGAAAATAGCCTGCCGATGTAAAAAAGAGCACCCAGACGACCGAACCCGATACGCTGTAAAACAGAAATACCGGATACGGCATTCTGGCTACCCCTGCAAGTGTCGCGGCAAAGCTCCTTACAACGGGAACAAAACGTGCCAGGAAGACCGCTTTTGAGCCGTGCTTTTTATAGAAACGCTCTGTTTTCTCGAGATGTTCTTTTCGGAAAAACAACGTTTCCGGTTTGTTATAAAAAGCTCTCTGGAGCTGTGTACCTATGAAGTATCCGGTTGAATCTCCGATAATGGCGCCGAAACAGAGTGTTGCAATGACCAGCGGAAGATCGAGCTGGCCGGACGCGGCTATAAGCCCGGCGGTGATAAGCAGGGAGTCGCCGGGCAGAAAAAAACCTGCAAACATGCCGGTTTCTGCGAACACAATTGCGAACAGCAGCGCATAACCGCCCCATATAATAAGTTCTTCAAGTGTTTGAATATCTGGCATAAACGGTAAGCCGCCGTGAGAGGGCGGAACGGATTCGGGTTATGTCCTGGTAATGTCAGGGCAGCAATACCGCACAGGCAATCACGGTAGTCCATAATCCGTTTTCACCCTCGGCTGATTGTGTGATATTGAATGAGTTAATGATCTTGCCGCTCATTTTGTAGATGCCTTCCCGCTCATCCCAGTCCTTGTTAGGGTCGAACTCTATGCCGAGTGTGGTTGCAAGCATTGTTGCAGCAAGATCCTCTGCATATTCCCCGGACTGCTCCGAAGTCTGGCCGTAAGGATGATGTTCGGACAGATAGCCGTACAGTGACTGATCAGCAGGGAGGGCAACGCCGATGGATGATGCTATGAGACGGCCATGTTCATTCGTGGAGTTGCGCGCCATGACGGCAAACGTTATTTCGCCGGGCGAAAGCAGCTTGAGGCCTTCTTCGACGTTCAGACGCTTGCATTTGGGAGGAAATATACTCGATACAGTCACGAGATTGCATTTTTCAATCTTTGCATCTCTCAGAGCGAGCTCGAAAGAGGAAAGGTACTCCTTGTGCTTCCCTACGCCTTTTGTAAAAAAGACTTTTTCGGGTACAAATGACAACGCCGTTTTCTCCGGATAGAATTATGAATGATGCTGTAAAATCCAGCAAGTATAGGAAAAAGCCGGATTATTCGGAATCATTTTTTATGACGACCTTGAAAAATTTTCGTTTTCCGGCTTTAACGATTTTTGGCGTACCCGTAAGCAAAACCTCATAATTGATATCGTTGATTTTCCGATCGTCGATCTGCACGGCATTCTGGTTGATAAGTCTCCGGGCTTCACTTTTCGATCCTGCGGCGTTGAGTTCTACGAGCATGTCGACCAGACTCTTCGAAGGTGTTGCAAATGCGAATTCCTCGACATTCTGCGGTGCTTTTTTATGGACGAAAATTCTGTCGAAATGCTCTTCGGCATTATGGGCGTGCTCAAGGCTATGGTAGAGTGCAACGATCTGTTTTGCAAGCGTTCTTTTGGCCTCCCTCGGATTTTGTGCGATGATCTCCCGGAACAATTCCGGTGACTGGTCCGGATGAGGCAGCAGAAGGTTAAAATAGGTTTCGATCAATGTATCGGGGATCGAGAGGATCTTGCCGTATATGTCTTCGGGACTGTCGTTAAAGGCTATCGCATTGCCAAGCGATTTGGACATTTTTTCCTCTCCGAATGTTCCGACAAGCAGCGGCATGGTGATGCAGACCTGTGGTGCTATGCCGTATTCACGCTGAAGATCCCTGCCTACAAGCAGGTTGAATTTCTGATCGGTGCCGCCCAGTTCGATGTCGTTGCGCAGGTGTACCGAGTCCATTCCCTGGGCGAGAGGGTAGAGGAATTCATGGATAGAGATCGGTTCCCGAAGCCTGTAGCGTTTTTCGAAATCATCCCGTTCGAGCATCCTTGCGACCGTATAATGACTTGACAGGCGGATTACATCGTCAAATGTCATGTTGCCAAGCCATTCGGAATTATAGCATATCGTTGTTTTTTCCCGGTCGAGGATTATCGAGGCCTGTTCAAAATATGTCTGGCCGTTTCGCCGGGCTTCTTCCGAGGAAAGTTGCGGTCTTGTTTTGCTTTTGCCCGACGGATCGCCGATCATGGCGGTAAAATCCCCAATAATGAGGATGGCTTCGTGACCAAGGTCCTGAAATTCCCTGAGCTTTCTCAGGACGACGGAGTGACCGAGATGCAGGTCGGGCCTGGATGGATCAGCACCGAGTTTTACTTTCAGGGGCTTTTGCGTTTCGAAACTCCGGTTAAGTTTCTGTTCAAGCTCTTCTTCACTGATGATTTCAACGGTATTACCGGTAATCGCATCAAGTTGCTCTTTTACAGGTGGAAAACTCATGGGTTAAATCGTTCTTTTATCTGAATGGATTGTTTACTGTATCTCCTTAAAAAATAATGATTCAAATCAGAGTACAGTTGTCTTGGAGTCGGGAAAAAGAAACGTGTTGAACTGTCAGAGCTTATGGATGCTTCTCAGCCTGACGGCGATCGAGCTGTTCTTTTTTGACTTTCCTGTGTTACTGGTACTGCTGTTTCAGTCTTTGCAGCTGACGCTCTGTATCCCGTGATTTCATACTTTCTCTCTTGTCATAGAGCTTTTTGCCTTTCGCGAGGCCAAGTTCTATTTTGAGAATGCCTTTGCTGTTAAAGAATGCTTTCAACGGTACCATGGTCAGCCCTTTCTGCTGAAGCTTCAAACGGAGTTTTTCTATCTCATCACGTTTGAGCAGCAGTTTGCGGCTTCTCTTCGGATCGAGCTGTTCGACATGGTTGTGCTCATATGCTGATATCTGCATGTTTTCCAGCCACACTTCCCCCCTGTGAATGATTGCGTAACTCTCGTTGAGGCTGGCTCTTCCCAGACGAATGGATTTTACCTCGCTGCCTTTCAGTTCAATGCCTGCAACAACCGTATCCAGTATATGATACTCATGTCTGGCCTTTCGGTTCAGGATCGTTGTTATGTACGGTGTTTTTTTCGGTTCTTTTGACACGGTTCAGGTTTTGAAATAGTGCTCCGGGATCAGGTTCCCGATATTGAGGACAAGATGCGGGTCGAATGTTTTCTTGATTCTTGCCATTTCGTTGATGCCTTTGGTGCCGAACATCCTGACAAGGTACTCAGATTTGAGTTTTCCTATGCCATGTTCGGCCGAAAGTGTTCCTCCCAGTTCAAGAGCTTTTTCGACAAAATCGTGATAGAGCGCTTTAGCGGTTTTGAACTCTTCATGGTTTGACGGCAGGATATTCAGATGTACATGCGCGTTGCCTATATGTCCGAAGATGATGTATCTGAACCCGTGCTTTTCGCAGGTGTCCCGGTAAAAATGGAACAGTTCCGTAAAAGAACTGTCGGGTACAGCCATATCAGTACTGATCTTGCTTTCAGATTGTTTGCTCAGCCACTCGTTTACCTGCAGAGGAAGCTCGTGACGGAATGTTCGCATCGCTCTTTGTTCGTCAACATCGAGAGCAATCCAGGATTCTTCTGTCAGGGCGTTGACGCTTTCCATGAGTTCGACCCATTTTTCAAGGTTGTCATCTTCCTCTTGCATGGTGGTTTCCTGTTCAAAAAAAACAGCCCCTGCAGCTCCTGCCGGGATTTCAGGGTAGACCTCGCGAAGAAAGTCAAGGGAATTCCGGTCGAAGAACTCCAGAGCTCTCGGGTCGACGCCGAAGGAGTTCTTTTTGGCTTGATCCACAAAAAGAAACAGATCTTCGAGAGTCTGAAAATACACAATGCACGAGATGATTTTTTCCGGAACCGGTACAAGCAGAAGGTCGGCTTCCACAATTACTCCCAGAGTTCCTTCGGAACCTATGAAAAGGTCAATAAGGTCCATTTCATCGGCAGAGAAATAGCCTGCATTGTGCTTCGAGGTCAGAGGAAGGGTATAACCGGGGACGTTGAATTCTATTTTGTGGGCAAGAGGCATGTCGATACTCAGCCTGCCGTCTTTTCCGGCACAATATTTTCCCCTCGGGATGTCGAGAATGTCTCCTGATGCCAAAACCACGGTGATACGTGCTATGTGGTTTCTGGTGGGGCCATACTTGTAGGTGCGGGCGCCTGAAGAATTATTGGCTATGGTGCTTCCGATGAAGCAGAGCGTTTCGGTTGGATCAGGCGGATAAAGCCATCCGAAACGCTCTGCAGTTTTCTGGATATCTTCAAGCAGGGCTCCGGCGCAAACTGTCATGACTGTCTGGTTATCGGCGTTCTGCATAGGGGCATCTATCCGGTTCAGCTTTTCCATTGCAATGACAAGGTCGCCGAACGGTATCCTGCCCCCGGTTGTACCGGTACCGTTTCCCGCTATCACAAACCTTTTTCCTGATGAAGGTCCCTGTCTGAGCAGCGCGGATACTTCCTCTATGTTCTCTGGAAAATAAACACCCGGAGTATGGCCCGATTTGATATTGCTTGTATCCCGGAGAAAATCGCGGATAAGGGCAGGGTCGTCTTTATAGATCATTTGCTTGCGGTTCGGATTTAGTGCTGTCGATCAGTGCGGTTTCAGCCGAAAGAGTGTCCGCCATTGTAGTATCGGGACCGTTAACATAATAATCAATCAGTTTTCCGGCTATGGGCGCGGATACGCTGCCGCCATAGCCTGCATTTTCAACCAGGACGACGATTGCTATGGATGGATCTTCAAAGGGAGCGAATGCCGCGAACCATGCATGGTCCTTGCCATGTGGGTTCTGCGCCGTACCTGTTTTTCCCGCAACCTTTAGATTATTTACGGCGGCAAGTCTTCCGGTTCCTTTTTCAACTACCCCGAACATTGCCTCACCCACCGTTTGAAAGGTTCTTTCTGAAACAGGCAGCTTTTTTTTCGGAATGTTGAATGTTACCGTGCTGTCACTATCGTTGAGCTTGTATCCTTTTACCAGATGCGGTTGATGCCAGGTGCCTTTGTTTGCTATGGTAGCGATAAATGCTGCCAGCTGGAGGGGCGTGGTATTCAGCTCGCCCTGTCCGATGGAAAGGCTGACAAGGTATCCTTTGGTCCATTTGCCTTTCCCGTAGCGTTTATCATAGTATGCAACAGAAGGCAGGGGCGACGAGCGTTCACCCGGAAGGTCTATACCGGTTTTTTCCCCGAATCCGAACATTCTGCCATACTCCGTCCACCTTTCAAACCCAAGATCGAAGATGAGATTGTAGAAATACGTGTTGCATGATTCGATAATCGCCCTCTGGAAACCTACCGGTCCATGACCTTCGCCGCCATGGCACAGGAAGCGCCCCCTGCCTAATCTGAAAACACCGCTGCAGTAGATCTTTTTTTCGGGTGTTATGACATTCTCCTCAAGTGCGGCTATTGCCAGAAGGAGTTTGTAAACCGAACCCGGAGGGTAGCTGGCCTGTATCGCCCGGTTGAACAGGGGCTTTGCCGGATCGCGTACGATCTCCATCCACTTTTTGCCGTCGGTTTTGCCGTTCAGGATTTCCAGGTCGTAATCAGGCTGGCTTGTCATGGCAAGAATTCCACCGTCACGCGGATCTATGGCTACGATGGCACCGGATTTTCCGGTATCCTTCAGCAGGTCTTCAGCACGTTTCTGTAATTCCGCATCCAGCGTCAGATACAGGTCCTTACCGTTGGTGAACGGGCGATCCCTGTTGCCGTTTTCGAATTTGCCTGCAGATTTTCCGATTGAATTGACCAGCTCGTATCGAACCCCTTTCTCTCCTCTCAGCAGATCTTCATACTGTTTTTCAAGTCCCTTGCTGCCGGTTTTATCATCAGGAGTGTAGCCTTTTTCAGACATTTCTTCCAGCTGGTTTTTGGAAATGAAATTCAGATAGCCGAAAATGTGTGAAGCATTGATCTCTGTCGGGTACTTTCGTTTGTTTTCAACCTCGATCATTACTCCGGGGGTTCGCCAGAGATTTTCACTGAGGCGCATCATTTCCTGCGGTTCGATATCTCTCCCTGCGGCAACAGGAGCAAAACGGTTGTACTTGAACCCTTTTTGTATTCTTTCCGAAAGCTCATCGGGTGTAATATAAAGAAGGGAGGCGAGTACACTTTTTTTCAGCGAGTCGGTATACTCCGATGGAATGACTTTTACTGTATAGAGCGGTTGATTGTCAACTACAATACTTCCGTTACGATCCAGCAAACGTCCACGGGGAGGTTGTAACCATACCCTTCTCAGGCTGTTGGCATCAGAAATCGACCCAAGTTCCTTATATTCGAAAACCTGCAGATAAATAAGCCGCAGGAAAAGGACACCAAAGACCGCTATGACAACAAGAGAGACGTTTAATGCCCTTTGCTGAATTTTATCCATTCATTATCTATTTGCTCAAAAGAATTTTTTTGAAGAAAAGCTGATATGCAACGACGGCAAGAGTAAACGTAAAGAGTGTTGCGAGCCCGATAGAGTATGCGATATGCCATGGTACCGGAAGGGAAAGGACGTTGATCATGAGAGCGTAAACAGTTCTTCCGGCAAGGCTGGATAAAAGAGCTGCTTTGTAATACATTCTTTTTTTCTGGGATGCGGAGGCATGGCTCCCTTCGGGTATGAAAAAATAGCCAGCAATGAATCCTTCTATGGTTTTTGTAAGAGTTTCAACCCCGAGATTTCCTCCAAGTACTCCGGTTACAAGACCGCTTAAGAATCCGTAGGTCATGCCGGGTTTCTGACCGTACCTGACGGCGGAAAAAACAATGTAAACAGTTACAACGTCCGCAAATGCACCGAACAAAGCAAAACGTGAGACGACATAATGCTGCAGGATGCAGAGTACGACAACGATAGTTATTGTCGCATATTTCAGCACATTATTTCCCATGGTTTCCTGATCAGCAATAGTTCAGACATGTTTTTCCCGATGATTGCAGAACATGCCGGATGTATGGTTCGACCCTGAACATAAACAGTGGAACATAAAGCTATGCAACATGAGAAGAAAAGTTCAATTCCCGCGCTCGCTTTCAACAGGATTATGCTCTCCCTCGTCAGCGTCACCCTGCATCAGCCCGACTTTTTCAGGGTCTGTGCTCTTTTTCGCAACCAGCACATGTGTCAGTGAAGAAAAATCGACATCCAGCTCGACATTGATTCTGTAAAACCTTTTTTCCGGTACTATTTCCACAATGTTTCCAACCGGAATGCCTCTGAGCGCAAATGTGCTGAAATCAGCTGTAAACAGTTTTTCCTTTTCGTGAACAGAGCTGCTCAAGGGGACATAATGCATTTGAGCAATCTGCTCTTTCTCGCCGTTCCATCTCAGTATCCCCTGTGTTTTATTGCTGTCGGATATAACACTGACACTGAAATCCGAATGTAAAACCGGCATGACCTTTGCATAGTTGTTCGAGACCTGGATAATCCGGCCCACTATTCCGTCAGGAGTTAGCACTGCCATATCCTCTTCTACACCCTGTTTTGAGCCTGCATTGATAATCAACAGGTTTTCCCTGGTGTTGAATCTTCGCTCGACGATTCTTGCGGGAATCATACTGACAGGGCTATCGGTCATAAACAGAGCCGCCTGGCCGTTCCTTTCTGTTTCTCTTATCGTGTTGCCCTGCCGGATAACATCGGCAAGAAGTTTCGAATTCTGCCGGGTAAGATTTTCATTGACTTCTCCAAGGCTCAGATAGATGCTTACGTCGCTGATACGGTGGGATATTGCAGCCCTGAATTCGGTTCCTGCGGAAAGAATGCTTTTCAGAGAGTATGTGTCCTGATACCTGATGAATACACCGGCCAGGCCGCAATAAAAAAACAGGAGCAGATATGCATTGTTGCGACTGAAAAATGTAATGAGCTTCGTCACGTCAGGTATCGGAGGAGCTTTCTTTGTTCAGAAAAGGGTGTTGTTTCTTCAGAAATCACTGTATTCGAGCTGTATTGTTACATGATCAATATTAAACTTTTCCTTCAACTCTCTATGAACAGCTTCCAGAAGTTTCTGTCCTTCATCAAGATTATTCACGCGTAAATGACAGCTCAAGGCATTAACACCGTTCGTGAGCGACCAGACGTGCAGATCATGGAGGCCCTCTACATGATCAAAATGCAGCAGCGTTTTTTCGATATCTCCGATATCCAGTTCTTTGGGAACCGATTCCATAAGCACATCCACAGCTTCCTTAATGATGTTGAGTGCGCTTCGCACAATGAGAACGGCAATAAAAAAACTGATGAGACTGTCCAGCACTGTCCATCCGGTGAGTCGGATGACAATTGCGCCGCAAACAACCCCTAATGATCCGGCAAGGTCACTTAATATATGAATATATGCAGCCTTGACATTGACACTGGTATCCTTCTCGCTCCAGAGAAAAAATGCATTGAAGACGTTGGCTGCAAGACCTATCATGCCGAACAAGAGCATTTGAAGAGTCTCGATTTCTATCGGCTGCGAGATGCGTTTCCAGGCTTCTACAGTTACCACAAGCGCTGCAATACACAGGATGACCCCATTGATCAGTGCGGCAATGATCTCAAGCCGGAAATAGCCGTATGATCGTTGTCTGGTTGAAGGTTTCCCGCTGAAGGTTACCGCCAGATAACCTATCATGAGAGCCAACAGGTCTGTGGCCATATGTCCGGCATCTGCCATGAGTGCCAGGCTTCCGGATATCCACCCTCCCACAAGCTCGACAAGAAAAATGATCCCTGTAATAACAACGGCGTATCTCAGACCTTTTCTTGCTTTCCAGCTTTTAACGTTGTGTTCTGAAAGGATTCGCTCGTTGTGTTCCATCCGGGTTCGTTACCGTTTGCCGCGCCGCTATCATGTCTGCAACAATGATAGTTAGCGGTGCATTTCCAATTGTGCCTGATTTGGCAAGGGGGCTGATTTTGTTAAATTCACTAACTTGTCGAGCTATAGCTACAGAAAGCAGGAATGTTTTAAAATTATGAGTTTGAACGTAACTGACAAATTTGTTGTAGTCGGGGACAGAGTGCTGATAAGACCGAGAACAGGGGATGAGAGGACCAAGTCAGGGATTTATCTGCCACCCGGTGTTCAGGAAAAAGAGAAAATACAAAGCGGTTACGTGCTGAAAATCGGACCAGGGTATCCGGTCGGACCTCCTCCTGAAAGTAGCGAGCCGTGGATGGAAGAAATTTCCACTCCGCAATACATTCCGCTTCAGGCAAAGGTTGGCGACATGGCGATATTTCTTCAAAGCAGCGCGCATGAGATTGAATATGAGGGAGAGAAATATCTCATTGTTCCGCATGCGGCGATATTGTTGCTCATCAGGGAGGATGATGAGCTTGAATATTATCTGAAATAGCGCGAAGATCTCGCAGGACCGGACTCAGATACACCTAAATTGAACGATTGTCGAACTGTTTTTAATAACCTTACTACTATTGAGCATGTGCTGAAACGCTCAGTTTAGGATACAATATTTTTCGGTTGTAATTATGGCTGCAGCAGGCAGAAAGAACGGGATAGCTTCAGACGTGCGCGTAAAAGAACTTGTTCAACGCATTGAAAAGCTGAAAAAAGAAATGCGGGCGATTATCCTTGCCCATTACTATACGCTCCCCGAGATCCAGGACGTTGCTGATATCGTCGGGGACAGCCTTGCCCTTGCCCGTGCAGCCGAAAGTACCGATGCCGATGTGATTGTTTTTGCGGGTGTCTATTTTATGGGTGAAACGGCAAGCATTCTCAATCCTGACAAGCTTGTGCTTATGCCGGACAACCATGCCGGGTGTCCGCTTGCCGACAGCTGTCCAACCCAGGAATTCAGGGCATTCAAGGCAAAGCATCCCGGGGCCGTGGTTATAAGTTATATCAATTCAACAGCGGAAATCAAGGCGGAATCCGATATCATCTGCACGTCATCCAATGCCGAGCGGATTGTTCGGCAGATTCCTCCGGACAAAGACATTATTTTCGGGCCGGACAGAAATCTCGGCAGTTATGTCATGAAGAAACTCGAAAGGGAGATGATTCTCTGGCAGGGGTACTGCTATGTTCATGAGGCTTTCGATTGGCAGGTCATAAAAAAAGCGGTTGATGCAAACCCGGGTGCTGAACTGATTGCTCATCCGGAATGCCGTGAACAGGTCCTTGAACATGCTGATTTTATAGGGTCGACCAGCGGATTGCTGAAGTATGCCGAACAGAGTTCTGCTTCGATCTTCATTGTCGCTACAGAACCGGGCATTTTGTATGAAATGCAGAAGCGTTCACCCGAAAAAACCTTTGTTCCGGCGCCGAAGGACGCTTTGCATCCCTGGAGCACCTGTACCCAGATGAAGCAGAATACCCTAGAAAAGTTGCTGGAGTGTATGGAAAACCGGGCTCCCCGGATAGTCGTTGAAGAATCACTGCGCCAGGCGGCGTTGAGGCCCATCCGGCGCATGCTCGAAATGTCGTAATCGCCTTGAATACCATGCTGCAGGATTCAATGGCTTTGTTGAGCGGTGCTCGGATTCCTCATGTACTCTGTGTACACTCCGGTTCCTGCGCTCCGTTCGCCTCGCCCTTGAACCCTTCACTACTGTTATTCAAGGCGATCGTTCATTTATCATAGCGTAATGTTTTGACGGAAACG
>JANQFD010000083.1 GCA_028278005.1 Chlorobium sp.
AAAAGCATGGGCTCTTATTGAAGAAATCGAGACTGCGGGCGGCATGGTCGAGGCTATTGAACAGGGTTTGCCGAAATTGCGTATCGAGGAGGCGGCAACAAGGCGTCAGGCACGCATCGACAGCGGGAAGGATTGCATCGTCGGGGTAAACCGTTTCACTCACGATCAGAAAACCGATATCGATATTCTTGAAGTGGATAACTCCGAAGTGCTTCGCCGTCAGCTTGAAAAGCTCTCCGGGGTAAAAAGTAACCGAAACGCAAACGCGGTTACCGCTGCCCTCGAAAACCTGAAAAGCTGCGCAGAGACCGGCAAAGGCAACCTGCTCGAAGCCGCGGTAAAAGCCGCCCGTGCCAGGGCGACACTTGGTGAAATATCCGATGCATGCGAACAGTCTTTCGGAAGATACCGGTCATCCGTTCAGCTCAGCTCCAACGTGTATCTTTCACAGATGAACAACAACGATCTATTCATGAAAGCACACGACCTTGTTGAATCATTTGCCCGGCAGGAGGGGCGCAGGCCGAGAATTCTTGTGGCCAAAGTCGGGCAGGACGGGCACGACAGGGGGGCCAAAGTCATTGCCGCAGCGTTTGCGGACATCGGTTTCGATGTCGATATCAGCCCCCTTTTTCAGACTCCCGAAGAAATTGTCCGGCAGGCTTTGGACAACGACGTTCATCTGGTGGGGATATCCAGCCTTGCCGGGGGCCATAAAACACTTATTCCGGAAGTCATTCAAGGTCTGCGCGAAGCCGGCAGGGGCGATGTTCTGGTCATCGCCGGGGGAGTCATACCTGAACAGGATTACGGATTCCTGAAGAATGCCGGTGTCGCAAAGGTTTTCGGACCGGGAACCGTGATAGCTGAAGCTGCCGGCAGCATACTGGAACTGATGATCGAGGGACCGGCAACCACCGGCGGGGAAAAAAGCCGGGGCAACCAGACGGATCAGGCGCCGGACAAACCATGACAGATACTTCAAGAAACAACTCAGCGGAAGAGATTGCCGGGCAGATCATGACCGGCGACCGGAACGCTTTAAGCCGGACCATTACGCTCATCGAATCCTCAAAGCCCGAACATCTGGAAAAGGCTCACAGGATTCTCGACATCTGCCTGCAAAACAGAGCTGATTCCCTGAGAATAGGTATAACCGGCCCGCCGGGAGCCGGAAAAAGCTCGCTTATAGAAACACTTGGCCTTGAAATCCTCAAAGACTCACGCAACATGCTCGCGGTTCTTACCATAGACCCGAGCAGCAAGCGTTCAGGCGGCAGTATTCTCGGCGACAAGTCCCGTATGGAACGACTATCCGGCAATAAAGCGGTATTCATACGTCCCTCTCCCTCTTCAGGGCACCTCGGAGGCACCTCTCCGAGGACACACGAGGTTATCCGGCTGTGCGAGTCGGCCGGTTACAATATCATCCTTGTGGAAACCGTCGGGGTAGGCCAGTCGGAAATATCGGTTGAATCCATGGTTGATTACATCCTTCTGCTCATGCTTCCCGGATCCGGTGACGAGCTGCAGGGAATCAAGCGGGGTATCATGGAAACGGCTGACGGCATTGCTCTGACAAAAACCGACGAAGCCCTTCCGAAAAGCCTTGCTTCGTCAAAGGCATCCTGCGAATCCGCACTGAAACTTCTCCCGAAAAAACATCGGTTATGGAACCCGAAAGTAATGCTTACTTCTGCAATGACCGGAAGAGGTATCGAGGAGGTGTGGAACGATATCCTTCAGTTCGCTGCAATGCTGCGTGAAAACGAACTTTTCGAACCGGCCAGAAAAAAACAGCTCTCGCAGCTTTTACGCACCCAGGTTGACCTGCAGCTAAAGGACGCGTTTTACAACCATCCTGATATCATCTCTGCATTTGCCGCAACCGCAGCAGCTGTCGAGGAAAACACTATCAGCCCTTTTACAGGAGCAAAACAGCTGATAGAGAAAATCATCCGTTCTCCTCGATAAACTCTTTTTCTTCGGCTTTGACGATCAGAACAGGGCATTTCGCCTTGCGAACCACCGATTCGGCAACACTGCCCATCAGAAGACGGCTCAAACCGGTTTTACCATGAGAGCCGAGAATAACGAGATTGACATCGAGTTCTTCGGCTTTTTGGAGAATTATCTCGGCAGGCGTTCCGATTTGCACGTCGGCATCGACCTCCACGCCTTTCTCCCGTTCCGCCCTGATGATTTCTTCGAGATCCTCTCTTGCTGCTTTTTCAAGGTCCTCTTCCAGCGGCACGTATGACAGGGACATATCGACCGCCATCGGTCTCGGCTCTACCACATTGAGCAGAAACAGACTTGCACCCATCCCCTTGGCAAATTCGTGCGCATAGCGCACCGCGTTGCGAGAAGCCTCGGAAAAATCAACCGGACAAAGGATTCTGCGGATTTTTATCATGATCAGTTTTTTTCATTGACTGGATAATGAAATACACGGTTTATCTCATACACCGTCCTTCTTTCCCATAAACGGCTTCAACAGGTCGATAGGTATCGGGAAAATGGTTGTCGAGTTGTTCTCCGCCGCAATGTCCTGCAAGGTCTGCAAATATCTCAGCTGTAAAGCGCTGGGATTCTCGGCAATGATTGCTGCCGCCTCGTTCAGTCGTTTTGCAGCCTGGAACTCACCTTCCGCGTTGATCACTTTCGAACGCCTTTCCCTTTCAGCTTCAGCCTGTTTGGCCATCGCTCGCTGCATCTCGATCGGAAGATCGATCTCTTTTATTTCAACCTTGCTCACTTTCACTCCCCAGGGCTCTGTATCCTTGTCGAGAAGGGACTGAATCCGGTCATTGATCTCATCTCTCTCCGAAAGCAGATGATCGAGTTCCCCCTGACCGCACGTGCTTCTGAGAGTTGTCTGAGCGAGCTGTGAAGTCGCAAAATGGAAATCCTCGACATCGACCATCGCCTTGATCGAATCGATAACCCGGAAGTACACCACCGCACTTACCTTGACCGTTACGTTATCTTTGGTTATCACATCCTGAGGCGGGACATCCAGTGTAACCGTTCGCATGTCTATGCGCACCATTTTATCGATAAAGGGAATAAGAATAATGATACCGGGACCTTTCGCCCCGATGACGCGCCCGAGCCTGAACACGACGGCTCGCTCGTATTCCCGGAGGATCTTGACTGCCGAGGCAAGAAAAGCAACGGCAAGAAAAATCAACGGTATGAGATTGATGCTGAACATTATGTTTTCTCCTGTTTTTTGTTAACCTGCAAAACCATTCCTTTCAAGCCTTTGACGGTTACAACTGCTTTTTCAGGGATCTCTTCCCGGCTCTGGGCATCCCACAGTTCACCATGCACAAATACCTTGCCGGGCTCACCCGGCAGAATTGCGTGAATGACGCTCCCCTCCTCTCCGATCAGCTGTTCAGGACCCGAAGCCAGTTTCAGTCTTGCCGACTTTGCTACGAGCCAGACGATGACAAGTATCGATACCGAAACCAATATATACACCGGGAGGAACACAGACATGGCAATGGATACCCCGGTTTCCGATGTATTGAACAACATGAGAGAACCGACAAACAATGCCACGAGACCGGCCAATGCGAGAACCCCTCCGCTTGCGACAAAAAGTTCAAGCCCGAAAAACACCACCGCCAGCACGATAAGCAGGAGCCCAACCACATTTACAGGCAAAGCCTGCAGGGCGAACAGGCCGAGAAGAAGTGAAATCGCTCCCAGCACACCGGGAAAGATGGAACCCGGATTTGCAAGCTCGAAATAAAGGCCGGCAAGACCCACCATAATAAATATGTACGCAAGGTTCGGATCGGCCAGCTTTATGAGAATCTGCTCCTGGAACGTCGGCGTGAACTCCTGGATCACAGCGGCTGTCAGATTGAGCCTGACGGTGCCTTCTGCTGTTTTCACCTCTCTTCCATCAAGCAATTTGAACAGTTCGGTACGATCTGCCGCAACGAAATCTATAACACCTTCCTTGAGAGCCTCGTTTGCGGTTGAAGCAATACTTTCCCTCACCGCCTTTTCGGCCCAGTCTGCATTTCTTCCCCGTTCTTCGGCTATGCTCCGGGCAAATGCCGCAAGGTCGTTTTCCGCTTTCTTGCTCATGGTTTCGTCCTCACTGCCCCCGCCGCCAAGCCCGACAGGACTTGCCGCCCCTATTTCCGTGCCCGGCGACATAGCCGCCACATGCGCTGAAATCGTCAGCAGAGCGCCTGCGGAAGCCGACTGGGCTCCCTGCGGAGCGACATAAACAATAACCGGCACTTTTGACGCAAGCACACGCTGGATCATGCTGCGCAAGGAGGTCACCAGACCTCCGGGTGTATCGAGTTCCACCAGAACGGCATGAGCACCTGCCTTTTCGGCCTCGTCAATGGCGCGTCCGAAAAAATCAGCGCTCCCGGGGTTCACCGTTCCCTGCAGCTTCAAGAGATACACTGTCTTCTGGCTCCCTTCCTTTTCTTGCCCGAGCATTTCCGGAACCGGATAAATGCAGAGCGACAGCATCA
>JANQFD010000095.1 GCA_028278005.1 Chlorobium sp.
TGACCTTGCAGAAGCGCTTGAACGTTTCAAAACCCTCACCGGTGCGCATGAGAAGCAGATCAGTATCGAGGAGGTTACTTCGGAAAAGGTCAGGGTGGCATTCATACAGGTCGGCGGTTCGAAGATCGAGCTGCTCGAACCGCTCGGGCCCGACAGCCCGTTGGCAAAATTTCTCGAAAAACGCGGTGAGGGTCTGCACCATATCGCTCTTGAAACCGATGATATGGAATCAGAGATATCGCGCACCACAACCGCCGGTCTTGCACCGCTTTCCCTCCCCTCCCGGGGGGCGGGGAAGAAAAAAATTGTATTTTTCAACCCGAAAGACACGAACCGGGTACTCATTGAGTACGTACAGAAGCTGTAACTCCAACAGTATATTGTGAAGCATTTTTTTCTCCCATTCGAAAAAAAGCCGGATTTCAGCTGTTCAGCCGAACATATCGAACAGTTATCCGAGTACGAAAAGTATCAGCTATCCTTTCATCCCGAGCGTCCAAGGTACCTCGATTATCTTCCTGTGTTCCAACAGGTAGAAGAGTGTTTTCAAAACGACGCGCATGGCAATTGCCTGATCGGCACGCACAGGGCTTTGCTCGATACCCCCGAAGGGCCGCTGAAGGTTATGCTGATCGGCCAGCAGTCCGCGCCAACATCGGATTATGAGCGGCTTCAGGAACTCATGAAAAACAATGGTGAAGCCGCAAAATGGAATCAGGGCATGCCTACCCCTGCTTCCTATGACAGGGCTCTCCAGGCAATCGAGCTCGCCGGAAAGGAAAACCGGATTATCATCACCATGATTGACACCCCCGGAGCGGACCCGACAGAGGAGGCCGAGGCAGGGGGCATTGCCTGGAAAATCGGCAGATGCATGCAAGCTCTTGCCGAAGCACCGGTACCGACCATATCCGTCATCATGAACAGGGGCTGCAGCGGGGGCGCCATTGCGCTCTCCGGTTGCGACAGAGTGCTCGCCATGGAGTACTCAACCTATCTGGTTATCTCACCTGAAGCCTGTTCGTCCATTCTCTTCAGAACACGCGCCAAGGCAAACCTCGCAGCGGAAATATCCCAGATCACGGCAAGAGAGGCTTTTACGCACGGCATTGTCGATGCTGTTGTAACCGAACCGGCCGGGCCGGCCCACAGATTTCCCGAAGCCGCCATGACTTCCCTGCAACAGTCGCTGTGTTCACATGCATCCGCCCTTGCATCGATAGCTTCCGATCAAATCTTCTACTGCAGAACAGAGAGGTGGCAAAAAATCGGCCAATGGGATGAAATTCCCGAGCAGGACATCAATGCCTTCGAAAAGAAGGTATCGCGGCAACTGAAGCAACAGACGGATACTCTTTTTATCAAACGCCACCCAAAATGCAGGGACAAGAGCGGCAAAAGGGTTTACGACCCGGCTTTTCTTCCCGGACTGCTTGCGAATAATTATGTCTGCCCTGAGTGCGGCCATCGATATACACGACTGTCAGCGAGGGACTATATCGAGCTTGTCCTTGACGAAGGGTCTTTCAGGGAACATGCTGAAACCCGCTATATTGTCGACAAGGATATTCTTGTTTTCCCTGAATACGCTCAGAAGCTCGAAGAGGCACGCTACGCGACAGGCATGGCATCTGCTTTCATAACGGGTGACGGCAGCGTCGAGGGACATGATGTCGTGTTCTGTGCGACCGACTTCGGTTTTCTGGGCGGGTCATTCTGCATGTCGACCGGGGAAAAAATATGGAGAGCATGCGAAACGGCCATCGAACGCCAATCGCCGGTCATCCTGCAGGCCGCAGGAGGCGGTGCACGCATGCATGAGGGATGCTCCTCAATGGTGAGCATCCCCAAAGTGCATGTTGCTCTTTCCAGGGTTGAAAAGGCATCCCTCCCGGTCATCACTATCATTACCGATCCGACCCTCGGAGGCGTGGCGATCGGGATCGGATCGCGCGGCATCCAGCTTTTCGAATACAACGCCGGAAATATAGGATTCTCCGGCAAACGAGTCATCGAACAGTATACCGGAAAAAAAACCTCGGGGGATTTTCAGACAACCCGATGGCTTCAGGAGAAAGGTCATGCAAAAGACATCGTACGACCTGAAGAGATGAAGCAGCATCTTTCGGCTATCATCGAAGAACATTACAGAAAACCTGTATCCTGATATTTGCCGCACTGTTTTTCAACCTGAAAACGAAGCTTCCCATGGCTGAGGGCTCTCAACCCGGAATCTTCTTATCACAGTTTATACTCCGCCATGTTTGAGCAATTCAATCCGGTAACGAAAAAAGAGTGGAAACAGGGTGCGCTGAAAGACCTCAAGGGTGCCGACTACAGCACCATGGAATGGCACACTCCGGACGGCTTCATTATCGAACCGTTTTATACCCCTTCCGAAAGGCCCTTTTCCAGTCTCCCCCCTCGCCGGGGGCAGAGGGATAACAGCTGGAAATCCGGAGTGGAGATACAGGCTCAGGACCCTCATCTGGCAAACAAAGAGGCTCTCGAGCATCTTGAAAACGGCATTGATTCGTTACTTTTCAACCTGTCCTCCAACAACACCCCGGATGAATCCACCATCGGCATATTGCTTCGGGGCATCGAGACCGCTGCCTCTTCCCTGTACTTTTCAGGCATAAAAAAGCCCGGGAATTTCATAGCCCTTCTCTCTGAACGCCGGGACTTCGAATACATGAAAGGGGGATTGATCGGCAACAGCATTGAACAGCATGACGGTCTTTTCGAATACGCAACAAAAACCAGAGACTTCAGGACGTTTGGAATAAACGGTGAAAGGTGGCATAAAAAAGGAGCAACCGTAGCGCAGGAGATCGGGATTCTTGCCGCCACAGCCATCGATCTTGTTCGGGAAATGCAGGAGAAAGGCATCCATCCGGCCGAGGGGGCCTCTGCAATGGTCTTCAATTTTGCTGCTGGGCCTTCCTTTTACACTGAAATTGCCCGGTACAAAGCCTTCAGGCTTCTGTGGACACAGGTCATGAAAAACGCAACCGGTCTTCAGGAACTTCCCGAACCGGAAATAACGGCAACAACCGTTACCGGTAAACCCTACCGTGACGATCCTCACAGCACTCTCCTCACGCTTGCAACGGTTTCTACAGCCGCAATCCTCGGAGGATGCGGCACTCTTTTTATCCGGCCCTACAGCTCCGATGAAAACACCGGCAGAGATTTCGCAGCCCGTCTTTCAAGAAACATGCATCACATCCTGAAACACGAGAGCATGCTTGATCGCGTCATAGACCCGGGAGCCGGCTCGGGGTACATCGAAACCCTTTCGTTAAAGCTTGCTGAATCCGCACTGGATGTCTGCAACACCATAGAGGCATCCGGAGGGATGAAACGAGCCGAAAAAAACGGGACTGTGGAAACAATGATTGCCGGGGGTAACGCTCAACGCAAAACGGAAAGGGACCCTGAGAATCCGGTTTACCCCGCTTACGAATTCAACAACGCCTCCTGCCGGCACCTCCCCCGGCAGGATTGGCGCTCTCTTGAAGGCATCGCGATAAAAAACATCTATACCTCGGACGATATCAAGAGCGCGGAACAGCTGCAGTTCGCCCCCGGTTTCCCTCCCTATACCGGGGGTCCTTATACAACCATGTATACCATCCGGCCCTGGACTATAAGGCAATACGCAGGGTTCTCGACAGCGGAGAAATCGAACGAGTTTTACCGCCAAAACCTCGCTGCAGGTCAAAAGGGACTCTCGGTCGCTTTCGACCTGCCGACACACCGGGGATATGATTCCGACCATCCAAGGGTTGTCGGAGACGTAGGCAAGGCCGGAGTGGCGATTGACTCGGTCGAAGATATGAAGATCCTGTTCAACCGGATTCCTCTTGACAAGATGTCGGTTTCCATGACCATGAACGGTGCCGTTCTGCCTGTCATGGCGTTCTATATCGTAGCAGCCGAGGAACAGGGCGTGCCGGGTGAAAAACTGAGCGGAACCATTCAAAACGACATACTCAAGGAATTCATGGTCCGCAACACCTACATCTACCCGCCCGGACCGTCCATGCGGATCGTTGCCGATATTTTTCGCTACACCTCGGCACATATGCCGAAATTCAACTCGATCAGCATTTCGGGTTACCATATGCAGGAAGCCGGAGCAACTGCCGATCTCGAGCTGGCTTATACCCTGGCAGACGGGCTTGCATATCTCAGAACCGGTATCGATGCGGGACTCAAAATAGATGAATTCGCCCCCCGTCTCTCTTTTTTCTGGGGTATCGGCATGAACTTTTTCATGGAAATCGCAAAGCTCAGAGCGGCCAGAATGCTCTGGGCGAAGATCGTAAAACAATTCGAGCCCTCGAATCCGAAATCCCTGATGCTGCGCTCCCACTGCCAAACCTCAGGCTGGAGCCTTACGGAGCAGGATCCTTTCAACAACGTCGCCCGAACCTGTATAGAAGCACTGGCAGCGGTGCAGGGGCACACGCAGTCGCTGCACACCAACGCTCTTGACGAAGCGATTGCACTGCCGTCGGTTTTTTCGGCCCGTATAGCCCGCAACACACAGCTTTACCTGCGTGATGAAACCGATATCACAAAGGCAATCGATCCCTGGGCAGGCTCCTACTACGTCGAGTCGCTGACATGGGAACTTGCCGGAAAAGCATGGGCTCTTATTGAAGAAATCGAGACTGCGGGCGGCATGGTCGAGGCTATTGAACAGGGTTTGCCGAAATTGCGTATCGAGGAGGCGGCAAC
>JANQFD010000124.1 GCA_028278005.1 Chlorobium sp.
GAAGGCCAGATACTCGGGCAGGTCAAGGATGGCTACAGGATAGCTGTCGAGGTTCAATCAGCAGGCATTCTTCTCACACGCCTGTGCCACACGGCTTTCAGTGTAGCAAAAAGAGTCAAGACAAAAACAAAAATCATGGAAGGCGCCGTTTCAGTCAGCTACGCCGCCGTGGAGCTTGCTCAGAAAATTTTCTCCAATCTCACCATGAAAAAGATCCTTCTGATCGGGGCAGGAGAAACCGGAGAACTTGCAGCAAAACATATGTTCCAGAAAAACGCACGGAACATAGTCATTACAAACAGGACTCTCTCAAAGGCTGAAACGCTTGCTGAAGAACTGGGCACAAACCAGGTACTTCCTTATGAATCCTACAAGGATCACCTTCATGAATTCGACATCATCATCACTGCAGTCAGCATCAAGGATTATGTTCTCAAGGAACCGGAGCTGCAGCAAAGTATGCAGAAAAGAAGGTTAAAGCCGGTTATTATTCTTGATCTCGGACTGCCTCGAAATGTCGACCCGGAGATCGGAAAACTGAAAAACATGTTTCTCAAGGACATCGATGCTCTTAAACACATCATCGATAAAAACCTGGAGATGCGAAGAGCCGAACTCCCCAAAGTTCAGAAAATCATCGATGAGGAGCTTGTAGGATTTGGCCAGTGGATCAATACCCTCAAGGTCCGCCCGACAATAGTTGATCTGCAGTCAAAGTTCATTGAAATCAAGGAAAAAGAGCTTGAGCGGTTCCGTTACAAGGTCAGCGAAGAAGAACTGAAAAGAATGGAACGTCTGACTGACAGGATTTTGAAAAAAATCCTGCATCATCCGATTAAAATGCTCAAGGCACCTGTTGATACGGCAGATACCATTCCAAGCCGGGTTAATCTTGTCAGGAATATTTTTGATCTTGAAGAATAAAATCAACGAACCAAGTAGTCAGTTTAACGCTAATCAGTAAACGCATTGAAAAAAAAATTAATTATCGGTACCAGATCCAGCCCTCTTGCCTTGTGGCAGGCAGAATTCACCAAATCCGAACTCTCGAAAAATTACCCGGAACTTGACATAGAACTCAAACTGGTTAAGACAACCGGTGACGTATTGCTTGATTCCCCTCTTTCCAAGATCGGAGACATGGGTCTTTTCACAAAAGATATCGAGAAGCACCTGATCGCAAAAGAGATCGATCTTGCTGTCCACAGTCTGAAGGATGTTCCTACCGAAACACCCGAAGGGCTTATTCTGACAGCGTTCACCGAAAGAGAGGATACCAGGGACGTTATCATCTCGAAAAACGGCGAGACCCTGAAAACGCTTCGGCAGGATGCGAAAATAGCAACCAGCAGCCTTCGCAGAACATCGCAGCTTCTCAGCATGCGTCCGGATTTCCAGATGGGAGACATACGAGGCAATCTGAACACCCGGTTCAAAAAGTTCGATGAGGGTGATTTTGATGCCATGATGCTTGCTTATGCCGGTGTTCACCGATTGAATTTCGGTGACCGTATTTCCGAAATACTACCTCATGAAACCATGCTTCCCGCTGTCGGACAGGGGGCACTGGGCATCGAAACCCGTGTTGATGATGAAGAGACAAGAGAGATTCTCAAAATCATGAACAATCCGAACTCGGAGTTCTGCACCAAAGCAGAAAGGGCACTGCTCCGACACCTTCAGGGAGGTTGCCAGATTCCTATAGGAGCTTATGCAAGTCTCAAAAACGACACGCTGCATCTGCTCGCCTATGTTGGATCTGTTGACGGAAAACGTGCAATCCGCAATGAAATAACCCTCGACAACTGTACTGCCCCCGAACAGGCAGAGCAGGCGGGTATTGATCTTGCCGAAGAACTCCTGAAACTCGGCGCCAACGAGATCCTTGCCGAAATCAGAAAAACCTGCTGATGGGGTGTGTTCTTGTAACACGGCCGAGACATCAGGCGGGTTCATTTGTAGAGCAATTGAAAAAATACAACCTTGACTCGGTTGTCTTCCCGACAATCGAGATCAGGGCTGTTCCCGGCTGGAAAATCCCTGACATTTCAGCATATGCCGGTGCGTTCTTCACCAGCTCGAACAGTGTCCGCTACTTTCTTGAAAGACTGAAAAAAGAGGCCCCGGACGAGCTGGAGCAGTTGAGGAAAATAAAGGTTTTTGCGGTAGGCAAGACTACCGCAAAGGATCTCGGGGAATATGGAATAACAACAGAGCCCTTACCCAAAGTAGCCGATGCCGTAAACCTGATGAAGGAAATCGGCCCCGGCGTAATACAGGGAAAGTCATTTCTTTTTCTCCGCGGCAGTCTCTCGCTGGGCATCATACCTGCAGCCATTACAGAACTTGGCGGCAGTTGTGACTCCATAACCGTTTATGAAAACCTTCCTCCGGATCTCGAGGCTACCGAGCAGATAAAAACCATGATCCATAACGGCCGGATATCATGTTTGTCTTTTACGAGCCCCTCGACTGCCCAAAACTACTTCAAAGCGGTAGGCTCGACGACCGTTCCATCAGGGGTGCTTGTTGCGGCTATAGGAAAAACAACAGCCGATGCACTGAAGAAACTTGGTGTACAGGTCGATATTGTTCCGGAATATTACGACGGGCCCCATTTCGCCAGGGCCATTGCGGAAGCGTTGAACGCAACGTGACAAGTTATTCCGCTTCTTCATCCGTTGTTTCAGGCGTATCTTCCTCTATAAGCGAACTCTTTTCTCCTGAAATATCTTCAACCCTCCGCAAACGTCTTTGAATGGCCCGGGTTCTTACACCGACAAGCCGGTCAAGTTCCGTTCCTGCCTGAGTTATCTTGCTTTGCGTCTTTACGAGCACCTCTTCGAACCTCGCAAACTCAGTCTTGATCTGAGCGAGAACTTTCCAGACTTCACCGGTTCTTTTCTGTATTGCAAGTGTCCTGAAGCCCATCTGCAAACTGTTCAACAGTGCCGCAAGCGTCGTAGGGCCGGTTACGATAACATTGAACTCTCTCTGCAGCACTTCGAGAAGGGCTGTATTGCGGACCACTTCCGCAAAGAGACCTTCGATCGGGAGAAACAGGATCCCGAAATCTGTGGTTTCCGGCGGGTTGAGATATTTATCCCGGATATCTTTTGCGCAACGACGCATCTCGGTTTCAATTGCCTTTGCTGCAACTGTGAACCTTTCCTTCTCACCTGTTTCGGCAGCCTCGACAAGCCTGTAATAGGCTTCAAGCGGGAACTTCGAATCTATAGGAAGATAAACCAAATCTCCCTCATCATCTTTTCCGGGAAGCTTTACCGCAAACTCAACCTGCTGCCCGCTGTTTTTCCCTGTTGCGACGTTTTCAGCATACTGTTCCGGTGACAGCAATGCCTGCAGCAGGCTCTTCAGCTGCATCTCACCGAATACCCCCCGAATTTTCACATTTGAAAGCACTTTTTTGAGATCCCCGACACCGGACGCCAGGACCTTCATTTCACCCAACCCTTCATGCACCAGACGAAGCCGGTCGCTGACCTGGCTGAAAGATTCGGCCAGTCGTTTTTCAAGAGTTGACTGTAACTTCTCATCAACTGTTTTTCGCATCTCTTCAAGCTTGCTCTCATTGTTGTTCTGCATGACCTGAAGACGCTTTTCAACAGTGTCGCGTATACTCTCCAGTGTTCTCGACGTCTCCTCTTTGAACGCCCCCTGTTGCGAGAGAAGATCTTTGTAATTTCTTCGCTGCAGCTCGTCCTGACGCATAACATGCGTCCCGAGAGCTTCTTCGAAAGATTTCAGAGAAGCCGACTGCTCGATACGGCTATCCTGTATTGACCGGGCAAACTCCATTCTGTTCCGCTGAAACTCATCTTTCTGTCCGCTCTGAAGCCGTTCGAGATCAGAGCGCAGCAGGTTTTCGCTCTTCCGGAACATTTCTCTCGAAATCCCTCTTCTGTTTCCAAGCAGGAGAACAAGCAGGATAAGAATCAGAAGAACAATGACAGCTGCAAGGAGGATGTTTGTCATAAGAGTAGTAGAATGATTCAGGAACCAGGGGAAGGTGTAATCTCCGGCACCTGCCGACAGCGGACAACAACGAGAAGGCTGCCTGGGGGGCCAGGGGAAATCAGAGAATTGCGGCAGTCAGCTTCTCACCGATGAAACGATTGGCACTTACCAGGCCCTGGCCATATATGGTTGTCTGGCCGGTATAATCAAAACAGCGTCCCCCTGCTTCATGCACTACAGGTATGAGAGCCGCACAGTCCCATGGGCTCATTATCTTGTCAATGGCCACCTCAGCCCTTCCCGATGCGACAAGCATATGACCGTAGCAGTCCCCCCATCCCCTTACCAGTCCTGCATCATGACGAAGCCTGTCAACCGGATGGTCTGAAGGGGGATCGAGAAGATATTCTTTTTCGGTATAAACAACGGTTGCGTCACGGTAATCCGAAATACCCGACACCGTTATGGTATCGCCGTTCAGGAAAGCACCGGATCCGTTTTCCGCATAATACATCTCACCCAGCGCAGGAAAGTTCACGACACCAAGAGCTATTTTACGATCAACCTCCAGCGCGATCATGACGCCGTACAGGGGCACTCCATGGATAAATGATCTTGTTCCGTCAATAGGGTCAAGGATCCATCGGCGAGTGTTGACCGAAAGCTTCTCCGCAAACTCCTCCCCGAATATCCCATCGTCAGGAAAGGCATCGATAATACCCTTTCTGATGAGTTCTTCCGCTTTTCTGTCTGCTTCCGTTACAGGACTGTCATCCCGTTTCGCATCAACCTTGAGTGATTTGCTCCGAAAGAAAGAAAGAGTGAGATTGCCAGCCTCTTCAGCAAGTCTGACAGCAAGTTGCATATCTTCAGTCATGGTTCACATCCCCTCTCCAAGCGGATGACGCTGCTCAAACGCCCTGACGGCACTGTTCATATCGCGATCCGGAAGGGGCAGGGCCTCAAGCCTTGACACCAGTCCGCTGACACCGCGAAAGATATCGCTCCGCTGTTTTTCAGTAACTGAGGAAAACACCGATCCAAGATGACGGCGTGTAACATGAACCGAAAGTTCATAACTGCCGGTCTCATAAAGAGCACTGTAGAAATCCTGAACGTTTCGGTCCAGAATGTCAGAAAGCACTTCGAGATGGAGCGGTTCCTGCAGAAAACTGTAAAAGCTTACCTGCAGGCGAAGCAGCGGATACGTTTTAAGCCAGAGATAGGAAATACGCATACCGTATGCCCTGTTCGAAATATCGTGCTCGATCCCGCTTGCCTCCTGCTCAACTCCGGAGTACCCAAGATCGATCATGATCCTTGAAGTACCAGCCAGTTCGGTTATTGCCGGCATATTGAAATCAAGAGTCCCGGGGTATCCGAAAACCGCCGGGCCTTCACCCGTTACAGATATTGTACCAGGAGATTCCGACAGCTGCATCGAGGTGGCTTTCCCTGCCGGCAATGATTTGATGATATCGGAATACTGAGGGTCTGCATCCACAAGCCTCTGTCCTCTTGACCAGGTATCGAGTTTTGCAAACTCCTGCCGGATATCGTTTATTGCAGCATCTTCCTTACCCGGCTGCTCTTCGGTGCGACGCTTGAATGTTTTTGAAAAAAAAGGCAATGCTGAAAGCAGTTTGAATGGTTTCTCTTCAGTTTACTCAATATAAGCAAAGAGTATGAAACGTCAGAGATGTCTCCTATACCCACTGACTGATTTTTTTGAGCAGCACTTTCGTATCAACCGGTTTAATAAGGTAATCATTCATACCTGCATACAACGCTTCTTCAATCAACCCTTCTTCCGAGTCGCCGCTTAGCCCGATCACCGGCAAAGAAGAAATTTCGGTATTATGGGACTGACGAATAGTTCTTGTAGCTTCGATGCCATCGGCCAACGGCATTCGTATATCCATCAGTACAAGATCAAACGATCCCCCCTCAAGCTTGTTCACCGCATCCACCCCGTCAACTGCTTCCTGAATCTGGATACCGTGTTTTTCAAGTACCATTTTCAGTGCCACACGGTTGAATGAGGAATCATCGGCTATGAGCACTGATTTATCCTTTAGATCCTTTTCAGGAAAATCCTGAAGATCACGGAAAATCTCGGCAAGCTGTCTGACCAGCTCAGCCTGCGCACAGGGTTTGGTGATCAGTCCCTGCATACCGGCTTTCCTTGTTTTACTGCGCGCCACGTAAAACGGTGCGGCAGTATATGCAACAATAGGGACCCGTGAAATTTCTTTACCCGCCTCTCCTTTTCTGATTCTATCTGTAGCCTCATAGCCGTTCATGAGAGGCATGGTAAGGTTCATGATAACGAGATCGTAGACAACTGTAGAAATTTTATCAAGAGCCTCCTTCCCATTGCCTGCTTCATCGATCAGCGCGCCCAACGCTGTCAGTATATCCTTTACCGCCGCCCTGTCCACACGCTCATCATCGACAACAAGAATCCGTTTCTTTTCGAACAACGGTGTGTTTCCTTTTATAAGCTGATCACGGCTGTTCCGGAGTTCCTCATCAGAAATAACGGGAAACATCAGGGTGAACTCGGTGAACTCTCCCTCAACAGAATCACAGGTGATCTCTCCACCGAAAGCATGCATTATTCGTTTGCAGTAAGACAAGCCGAGCCCCGTCCCCCCTTTTCTGCCCGAAGTAAAGTATGCATCGAACAGTTTGTCGAGGTTTTCGTGCGGGATACCGGGACCGGTGTCCTTTACTTTTACCCTGTTGTATTGCGTTCCTTTCTCAAGGGCAATATAGATTTTTGCCCCGGGATAGGATTTGAGAAAATAGAGGGCGTTCATAATAAGATTGAACAGAACAAAAATATACATTGTCTCGTCAACCCTGAACATAAAGTCCTCTTTCATGTAAAAGACAATTCTATCCTTTTCCTTACGTGATTCAAAACCATACTCATCGATCGCTTTCTGCGTAATAACCGTTGCCGAGGCATAGACAAACCCGCTTTTGTCCAAGGGTTTCTCCCTGACCTCGTCCAGAATCATGGTGATAACCTGTGAACCGCGCTGTACGGCTATCTGGCTCTGGGCAAGATGCTGATAGAGTCTGTCAAGCGTGTAGTCGCTGATCGGTGCAGACGATTTTCCGGGGCGGTAGCTGGGCAGATATTGCTCTATGACTTCGAGATTTTGCTTTACCTGTCCAAGGGGGTTTCTCATTTCATGCGCAATACTGCCTGAAAGCGCCTGCAAAGCACTGTTTTTTTCAAGCGCAATCTGTCCTCTTTTGTTGCTGTAGCTGAACACATAACCGGCAACTATGGTAAAAAAAACGACAATCGAGTACAGGGGAATGTTGAAATCCGGATTGAGCTGCATTTCGGGAGAGGTGACAATAAAATAAACGATAGCGGCGGACACTCCCACCAGTAGATCAAAAAGAAATATCAACCAGTTCGGGACATAGGCAATAAGAATGAAGATCATGAAGATCTCCCAATAGAGCCAGAGTTCATGAAAATCGTTTTTGAGGAGATAGACGGTAAAGATGAAGGGAAGCACGAAAATGATGGAGAAATGCCAGTAGAACGGAAAAATCTTTTTGGCAAATGCTGTATTGTTGATACCAATGATGTAAGAAAAAAAAGAAAGCAGCGAAGCGCTTAGCCTCAATCCAAAACTTTCATATGGCAAATTGAATCCGTACTTGAAAACAAAATAGAAAAAAAAGTGCGCGGGAGCTCCAAGCACTGCTGCGCTGAGGATATTGAACCTTGATATCTGGGTTCCTTCCTTAAAGGATTTTTTTATATACTCCCTGGCATTCACGCTGTATCTTGTTGCATTAGCCGTTCAACTGATGCTTCCGCCGCCCTGAAACAAGCCTCGATCGAAGCCCCGCTGTGATAGTCCCCGGTGAGTGCCAATCCATCGAAAAGCCTCAAAAGATCATTGATTTCACCCAGTGTCCGGTAATGATAGGGCGAGTAGGCACACAGACCCGGATTGATATACTTGTATACAAAAAAACGTCTGCAGTTTTTCCTGATAGTAAAATATGGTTCGATGATCTTCTCACCAAGTGCGATGACTTCTTCCGGAACCGATTCCGGAGCAATTGTCGAACGGGCAGTTTTTCCGCTGAAGGTATACCTGACGATATCAAGATCATGAATCCCGTAAGCGCCGGCATTGCTCAATGGAGAATGACGGTCAAAAACCATGGCCCGCTGCATATCCGGAAACACGCTCTCCTCATACTTTGCAATGGCAACAGCCACAGGATAATACCGGACCTGACCAAGGAGGGCGGAGAGTTCCGGCAGGGTATCTCCAAACAACGTGGCTGCCTGTATTGCCGGAATAGCAACGATAACTCTTCCATATGCTGCCGTCGCGTCCTCCCCCCCTGAGGAATAATGAAGCGTTATCGTATTCCCGATCCGCTCAACAGCCCTGACATGCTTTCCGGTCAGTATGTTTATCAATTTGGCATTTTCCCTGAATCGATCAAGCAGGGCGTGCATGCCCTGCTTCAGCTGCTCGTAACTGTCAAGCACGAGAGCGAGATTAGACCCGAAATTACCGGGATAGTACTCTTCAGGTTCGGCGCCGTTCATTCGAACGGTTACCGGACGTATGAGATGCTCGGTACAGCCTGTCGGGAAAAATGAAGAAAGAGGTTTGCTGTCGAACTGCTCTGCAATCGCGTTGAAGTACGGTGTATTGAGATAACCTTGCTGATGATCTTTCTGCACCGCCTGTATAAGGGGCAAAAGCCTCATTGTCCCACCGAAACCGGCGAGCGACAGGACACGAAGAATATTGAACAGGCGATCTTTTTCCTTACTGAGCCTGACTACCTTCCCGTTGATAACCTGCGAGGTGTTGAACCCGAAATACTCAAAATCCATGCCGCCCTGTTCCGACACGAACTCCCTAAATCTCCGGTACTTCCGTCCAATGTTCTTTCCGCCGAAATCAAGCCAGTTGCCGTCAAAGCATTCACTGCCTATGCGTCCGCCGATCCTGTCAGCTGATTCATAAAGATCGACTTCACAACCATACCGCTGAAGATAAAATGCAGCTGCTATGCCAGATATACCACCGCCGATTACAGCCGTTCTGATCATGAGCCAGCGGTTTCGTTCATTGCCGCTACCTTCGATGCAAAAAGCCGCCGGTTCCTTTCTGAGAATTTTTCTGTTCTTGTACGGTGTTTGGCATATCGTTCACGGTCGAGAAAAGCAACAGCCCCCAGAACTGCCTCGGTACACAGCTTGCCCCACTGAAAAACCTGACAGATTACAAAGCCTTCTTTATCCACCACCTCTTCCGGAACAGTATACGATGTATAAGCACGCATTATGACAGGTGCTGTATGTTCGATATAGTTATAGAAGTTCGTACAATACGATGTGAGGGTCATACCTCCGGATACCGGAAGCCCTCCCATCAGATGCGTTGTGGCAAGGCCTGCCTGCCTCATGGCCTCCAACAGCAGCATTCCCTGAATGTGATCTGAGCCATGATCGAACTGCAGTTCCTCGGAGTACATAAGCATGTTGTAGTAAACCAGACGCCCGTCTGGATGCGGTTCGGAGAGCAGTCCGTTGGCCGGGTTTTTTTTATGAATATATTCAGGATTTATAATACCCGGCAGAACATCTTCGTCTCTTACCGCAAGCCGGCTTTTCAGCAATCCGGCAATATCGAGAGGAAGTTTCCTTAACATTGCAGACAGCGTTTCAGCCTCAGCCTCTGCCAGAGCTTCATTTGCAAGTGAGATCGGCAATTTCTCCAGTTCCTGCAACAGCTCAAAATGGGTACAGCCGTATTCAGGGGAAAGATACATTTCACATGTTGAACCAAGAAGCCCGTAGTATATCATCACTTCTGCGAGGGAATTGACTTTTACAACGTTTTTGGCACCGTGACCGTCCGGAAGACGGTCGTCCTCAAACACAAGCGTATAATTTTTTTGGCCCGGTACCGGACTCAGAAAACTCACGCCTTTCCTGTTTTTTCTCTTCTGCCGTACATGCGGCATTGATTCAGACCGATCACATAGTAACGGTTCCGCTACCATACGTTGTCTCTGTGATGATACATCCTGATTCAACATCTTAAACCTCCCGGGGGTTATATTACTGATAACTGCGAAACCACTATTACTGAGGGATACCGTACATTAATT